>CAIRBY010000624.1 GCA_903876865.1 uncultured Acidobacteriia bacterium | reverse complement strand
TGTCCCCGAATTACCCCGCTGCCGCTCGCCGAACCCTCTACTTCCCGCCCTTCTGTTTGGCCCACTCCGCCCGAAAATCCGCCTCCTTCTCCGTGACCAGCTTCCGATATCCCTCCGCATCCAGGAATGGATTGGGTCCGCCTTCTTTGATGCGCGCGACCTTCGCCTCCATGCCGTAGTATGCGCCGTGTGCGCCCAGAAAGATGTCGCACGCCAGCGATTGCAGCGTCCGAAATGTCCGTTCGTAGTCCTGTGCGATCCCCGGGTACTTCGCGTTCTTCACCAGTTTGTACCCCTTGTTCACGTTCGGGCTGCCCAGGAAAACCACGTCGTAGATCTTGCCATTTTCCGTCGCCTTCATCGTCCACGTGGTGCAGCCTTTGGTGTGCCCTGGCGTGAGGTGCGCCACCAGCACGTTAGAACCGAGCTTCACTTCGTCGCGATCGCGAAGCACGCGATCCACCCTGGCCGGCGGGTACACATATTCCGGCGAGTTCGCGTAATGGAAATCGAGTTTGCCGCCGGATTCCACCTCCTCCACATCCTGCTCCATTACCATGTACTTCGCACCGGTCATTGCCTTCACCGCGGCGCTGCCCGCGCAATGATCCCAATGCGCGTGACTGATCACCAGAATCTTGATGTCGTTGAAGCGGAAGCCAAGTTTTTCCACGCTCTCGCGAATCAGCGGGACCGAAGCCACGAGGCTGCTGTTGAGCAATATATGCCCCTGCGGGCTGGTGATCAGGTACGAAGCCAGGCCCCGGCTGCCGACGTAGTAGATGTTCCCCGCTACATGATGAGGAAGGTACGGTTCCGTCCAATCCGCCGGCTGTGCCTTCAGTGCGGTCATCATTCCCAGTACCAGCATGAAAACTCTAAGTTGCATATCCTTCAACATTACTTCAGAAGTGTGACCCTATGTGTGTCGATACCTGCTAACCTTGAAGCACCATGTCATCCATCAACGGCGATAAAGCGCGTCACAACCGCATCAATAAAGGCAAAGTAGTAAGACGCGAGCGCATGCGGGTTTTGCGCAAGAAACTGAACGCCGATGCGGCTGCGATCGCGGTCCTGGCTCCCGTGGTGGTGGAAAAAGTAGTCACTCTCTAGGTTTTCTATGACCAAAACCATTCGTTCTCCTTTCAATCATGAAGTGGGCGGAGTGGTGGAAGGCTGCACGATTATCGAGAAGCGCGTGATCATTCCACCGGACCCTGTGGAGCGTCGCCGCGGCGTCTACGATTATCTGGTCAACGTGCCGCCCGCTCCCATGGGTGGTCGTGCCGCCAAGGCTACGCACGCTGCTCCAGCGGCCGCTGCCGGGTCGGCTGGTTTTACCCGCGCCACGCCCGATGAAATGGGGGCAGTGATCCGTCGCGTCGGGCGCCGCTAAGCCCTCGTCACATCCTTTCCCGCAATCGATTTCTGAAATTGTACCGGCGCGATTCCGCCAGGAGTCGCGCTATTCTTCGTTTGTGCTCCTGTTTCAAATCTGGCTGAAACCCGCCGCCGCGATGTCCGCGATTCTGGATCGCGGCAGCCTCTTGTTCGCCAGCATTGCCGTGCTCTGCGCCACGCTGCTGTTGCGCTCCGCCGCGCCGGAACTGCCCATCAGTTTCTTCACGCCGTTGCTCGTTCTGGCCGTGCTGTACGTGCCTGGCGCGCTGCTGCTCGCCTCTCTGCTCGGCCGCCTCGGCGGCGCCGGCGTAGTCTTTCAGCGCGATTATGCGCCGCTGCTCACCTGCACCGCGATGGCCTTCGCTGCTACTGAGATTCCCCTGGCCGTGGGCGCATGGTTCGTGCCCGTGGTTTACCTGATCATCCCAGCCCTGCTTTACTTCGCGCTGTTGATGTTCCTGGCCGTGCGCACCGTCTTCGGCGTGGAAAGCGGGGTCGCCATCGGCGTGGTGGCGCTCTCCTGGATTCCACTCGTGGCCGGCAGCTTCGCCTGGGGCCTGCTCCGCCCTCTGCTCGGCATGCTCGCCTCGCCCTTTTTCCTCTTCTACGCCTGGTATTTTCTCGGCGGTGAGTTGAGCGGACTCGGCGCCGGATTGCGCAGCCGCCAGAGTTTCCGCCGCATGCTGGATGCCGCCGCCATCAATCCCCATGATGGCGACGCGCAATACCACCTCGGCCTCATCCATCAGCAGCGCCACCAGTCCACTGAAGCCATCGCGCGATTTGAGAAGGCCGTGGCGATCGATCCCACTCTCACCGACGCGCATTTTCAACTCGGCCGCATCGCCCGCGAACAGGGACGCCTCAAGGATGCGCTCGCGCACTTTCAGACGGTCGTCCATCTGGACGAGCGCCATAGCTCCAGCGAAGTGCTCCGCGAACTCGGCGGCATCTACGTCGCCGCCCGCCAATTCGGCGACGCGCGCTCCGAACTGGAACTCTACACCGAGCGCCGCCCCTACGATCCCGAAGGTCTCTACTATTACGGGCAGGCGCTGGACGGCCTCAATCAGGCCCCCGCGGCCCGCGATGCGTATGCGCGCGCAGTGGAGGCCGACCGCACCGCCCCCCGCTACCGCCGCCGCTACACCGCCCGCTGGAGCAGGCTCGCGCAGAAGCAACTGGGGAAGCTACGCGCCTAAGCCCCTCGGGCGCAGTTGAGCTGGCCTACCTCAAATTACCCTGGTCTGCATCGCGACCAGCAGCATCACCACCAGCGCCGCCGCCTGACAGCCTGCCGCAATTGCCCACCGCCGGTGCAGCGCAAGCGTCCGCAACGGAGATTGTCGGACCATCGGGATCCGCCAGGAAGGTCGCGCTTCGATCGCCATCCCCCGTTCCAGATCGTCTGCGATGCGGGTGAGCGGCAACCCGGAGGCGGCGCTACTGGCGGCGAAGACGATCAACCCGGCGATCAGGAACAGGCGCACGCCTTAGGCATAGCACTGCGATCCATCCCGCACACAACGCAAAAAGCCCCGCCCGGCGCCATACGGCGCCAGACGGGGCCTCTGTTGCTCATGGCCTGACTACTTCTTCACGGGCGCAGCCGCCGGAGTGGCCGGCGAACCCGCGGCCGGAGTCGCGGTCGTGCTCGCAGCCGGAACCGTCCCTTTCTTCACTTTCTTCACGTGCTTCTTCGCGGGCTTCGCGGTGGAAGCCACGGCCGGTTTCGCGGTCGATGCGGCCGGCGCCGGCGTCACGGGCGCCTGCGTCTGTGCGAACGTCAAACTCATGCTGGCGAGTGCCAGGGCGATCATGCTTACTGTCGTTTTCATTGTCTTTTCTCCCTGCGGGCCATCTCGCCCGCTCACAATCCCATACTGCGCTCATCCATCCCAAACCTCGATAGCCTCCGCAGGCTATAAACACGCCCTAATTCGCACCTATCGTGGTTAAGATTCTTTAGCCTGTTGCAGCGGAAGCCCCCCGCCGCGCGATACTGAAAGCGCCATGTTCCCGCGGCAGATTACGCACCAGAACATATTCCGGGTCCTGCTCGCCGGCTTCAGCCTGGTCACCATCCTGCTCGCCGCCGCCGCCATCTTCGGCATCCGCAACATCCAATCCATTCAGCAGAACGCGACCAATCTGGTGCGCGAGCAATCCCTTACCAACCGCCTCGTCGATGAACTCCACAGCCAGCAGACCACGCTCAGCGAAGTCTTCAGTGTGCTCGCCCGCGATCCCGATTCGGTGGACTACTACAACATCATGCGGCAACTCGATGAGGCCGACCGCGATATCGCCCGCATCTCCGAGGAAGGCGGACGCACCGCTGAGCACGGTCTATGGCAGCGCCTCAACCGCTCTTCACTCGACTTCTCCCGGGAAGCGCGCCGCCTGCTCTCGATCGATGAACCCGAGACCTTCTCTTCCATCGATCTCTTCCGCTATCACGGTGCCTTTGTCAGCATCGTGGCGCGCCTCCTCGAAGCCGAATACCGCAAGCTCAACGCCGCCCAGTTGCAGATCGGTCAGCGCACCTCGCACCTCAGCGATATCTCGCTCCTCTTTGCCGCCTCCGCCCTGCTGCTCGCGCTCATTTTCGCCGCCGTCACCGTGCGCATGGTCTCGCAACTCATCCGCCGCCTCGAGTACCAGACCGCCGAACTTGGCCGGGTCTCCTGGCACATGCTCGAAGATCAGGAAGCCACCGCCCGCCGCTTCTCCCACGAACTCCACGACGAACTCGGCCAATCGCTGACCGCCGTCAAAGCCAACCTCACCGCGCTCGCCACGCTGCCCGCGCCGAGCAGCACGCGCCTCGCCGATTGCCTGCATCTGGTGGACGAAGCCATTGGCAACGTGCGCCAGATGTCGCAGTTGCTGCGCCCCACCATCCTCGATGATTTCGGACTCGAAGCCGGCATCCGCTGGCTCGCCGAAGGATTCTCCGCCCGCACCGGTATCGACGTCACGGTGGATTCCAACTTCTCCGGACGGCTGCCCGACGAGGCCGAGACGCACCTGTTCCGCATCGCGCAGGAGGCCCTCACGAATATCGCGCGTCACGCCGAAGCACACACCGTGAAAATACACCTCGCGAGCGCGGCCGATAGCATTTGCCTCTCGATCCAGGATGACGGCCGCGGCTTGCCCGCGGCCCCAGTCAATACCCGCGGCTTACCCGCGGCATCCGGCAACGCCCGCGGCCTCGGCATGATCGGCATGCGCGCCCGCGCGCGCTCCGCCGGAGGCGATGTCATCATCCGCTCCAAGCCCGGTGCCGGTGTTCTAATTGAGGTTCGAGTTCC
>CAIRBY010000623.1 GCA_903876865.1 uncultured Acidobacteriia bacterium | reverse complement strand
TAAAGTGCTCCTCGTAGGTGGGCTTGTGCGCCTGCGGAGCCCACAGAATGTCGTGCGCCAGGTTTCCCAGTGCGGATTCGTAGCTCACCACGATATCCCTATCGATATACGCCTCCGGCCGTCCGGCAAAGCTGAAGATCTTGTCGCCGCGCCCCACCGCCGCCTCGATTGGGCCCTTCAGGGCCACATCCCCCAGAGCATTCAGGATGTAGGGTTCCACCGGGTCCTTCCGCAACGCCACGCGCGCAGGCAACTGGCTGATGCGCCAGTTCCAGGAATCGCAATAGGTCGAAAGCACGGTCGGCCAGCAGACCAACGCATGAAACAGAGCCACCGTGACCAGCGCGCCGGGGAGTTCCGCCAGCGCCATCCCCATCGCCAGGGCAAGAAACGGCATGCTGGGAATCAGGAATCGCGCCCCCGTGTTGAGGTAGGCCGGCAGTCCGAATACCAGTGCCGCAGCCAGCAGCCTGCGCCCATACCTAAAGCGCAACGCGAGCAGCGAGACCGGCGCAAGCAGGAAAACGGGTCCGAACATCCCACCGACAAACCCTCCCCTTATAGTCAGTTGCAAAGGAATCTGCCAGTGATGCTTGATGTCGAGGTACTGACGGAGCGATTCTGCATATATACGTTCCATCCCGGCGTGATAGTACGGATTCGGGAACCAGACATTTCCAAACGGCGCTACCGGATTCCCGGTCCAGAGCCAGTTTCGGAGCAGCCACGGCGCCGCTACCAGCGCAGCGGGAAGCGCAAGTGCGACCAAACCGCGTACCCGGGATGCCCCGCCTCTCCACCAGATCCAAACCGCCGCAAACGGGAACGTACCCGCAGCCGTATACTTCGCCGCAAAGGATGCGCCAGCTAACAAACCAATCACAATGATTAACTTATCTTCTTTTTTCTCATCCCATACTTGAAGCAGATAAAAAACTGCATAAATCAGCGTTGCAACGTACAGGTCGTTATATGCCGAACTGCCATCCTTCGCCATGATTGGGCTGGCAAACACCAGTAGCGCGGCAAACAGTCCGACTCGCGGATACCCAAACCGACGTCCCCAGCTCACCATCAACAGCGGCAGGGTACAAAAAAAGGCGAAGTGTACCAGCGCCGCCGCCGAATGCCGCCCAAACGCGAAGGCGTAGAGGAACAGCATCTCCGTCCCCTGCGAGAGGTAGGAGTACATGCTGCGGTAACCCCAATCGAAGCCGTGGCTGCGCCACATCCGCACCACGTTTCCCAAATGGTAGCCGCTCCCATCCGGACTCACTTCCGGCGCCAGTGCATTCATGAAAGAGTAGAGGAAAAATCCTCCAACTATCACATAAAATGGAACAAGCCAGTCGTAGGATATCGCTGGAAGCGATCTCCGCCGCGGCTCTCCGCGTTCCCGCCACAGGGCGAGCGCAATCACGCCGATTCCTCCCCAGAGGAAAAATCCCTTTCGCGCCAGATGGGCACTACACAGTAGCGCTAACAGGAAACTCAGGCACGCCGACCCGCTGACCCAATTGAAAAGTGCCGCCTCCCCGCGATACAGCCGGATACGAAGCCAGCTCAGCAAAAGCGAACCGAGCGCCGCCGACACCGCCACGGTGAAACCTGCCCCGAAGAGAATGGACGCCACTTCCCGCATTTATTGAGTGAAACCCGCACTCCGCAGCAGGAACGAAAGCTGCGCTCCGTCTTCCGGTGCGATCCACCGTGGATTTGCGTCGAAGATGACACGGGCCACTTCACCGGCTTTGACCAGCCCTTCCGGCACCGGCTTTTCAAATCGGAAGTCCCCCGCATGATCGCAGCGGATCTCTCCCAGGCTTCGCCCGTTCACCGAACACTGCACCGTCACCGGACCGGTCACTTTAAAGGTGACCTCCGGGATCGCGAATTCCGCTGCAAATTTCAGGTGACTCGCGTCCTTGACCCGGAAACGCAGTTCCGGGTGCAGAAACG
>CAIRBY010000622.1 GCA_903876865.1 uncultured Acidobacteriia bacterium | reverse complement strand
CCCGTGCAACTCGGCGCCACCGTTCAGGCGGGCGCCCCCCACATGCTCTTCGACGGGCCGTTTTATGAAGGCGCCCACGCCTACGCGATCACGCCCGATGGCAAAGGCTTCATGCTGATTCGCGAGACCGCGCCGGCGGCGCCCCAGAGCGACGTGAAAGTGATTCTCAACTTCGCCGAAGAACTGAAGCGCCGCGTACCGGTGCACTAGCCCCGGTTCGCTATTTCTTCGGCCCGAGCGAGGCCACAATCTGCTTCGCCACGGCTTCGGGGATCGCCTCCGCCAGGGAGAGTTGCGCATTGCAGACCTGCGAACCTGCTGTGGCGAAATACCAGTCCACGCCGGGTGTTCCATTGTGCTTGGAACTGAACAGGACCTTCCCGGCCGTCTCCTCGTAAACCTTCACGGGCGGGAAGATCTGCTTCGCGCTGGCGATGGTCTGCGCGAAATCGGTTCCCGCGGGCAACCCATGAACCACGACATTCGTTTTCTTGTCTGGAGCCGTTGCCATGCTCGTCATGATCTTGTCCGCCACCCAATCGGCAGGCACCATCACCTGGCAGAGTTTCTTGGAATCTGTGATCACTTTCCAGCCCTGCGGGGCGGACTGCGAAAAGGCCATGGGCGTGGTGAACAGTGCGGCGGCAATGGCGAAGGTGTAGCAGCGGGTCGAAATTGACATGGATCTGGATTATAGTACGTTTCCGGTATAGTTCCTGCCAATGCAAAACGGCCGGTCCGGGCGAACCCGAACCGGCCGTTTCCATTCCAGTTGCCCGAAGACTAGTCGCCGAAGCTGCCGACTTCTTCCTTCTCCGTTACCTTAGCCGCAGGCTTCGGAGCGGGCGTGATGTTGATCGGGGCGGCTACCGGCAGAATGCTCACCAGTTCCGGACCCGGCTGCTCTTTCAGAACGTGCTCGCGGTACAACTTCGCCATACGGGCGTCTTCCGCGGTCACCTTCATCTTTGCGTCGCGTGCGCGCGCCTTCTCTTCCCCGGCGGTCTTGGCGATTCCCAACTTGTCCAGATCGCGCTGGACTTCGTTGGTCACAATGTCGTCGCGCAGCACCATGGCGTGTTCGCGGCTCTCGAGCGGTACGCTCTTGCCGCCCGCGAAGATCTCATGCCGTCCCTTTTCCTCGTACCATTTGGTCAGGGTCGCGGTCATGTGCATCTTCTCGATGATGTTGCGCCAGCCCACGCCCGTGTTGTACGCGCAGAAGGAGATTTCGCCTTCCTGCGTGGCGTAGGGGATGATGCACTGTTCGGTGCGGCGGAAATCGTAGTTGAAGAGATCCTGGAACCACATGCCGGCGATGAAGAGGAAGTTCCACCGGTCGCGGCGGCGCTTCTCGATATCGTCGAAGGTGCGGTCCTTGCCAACCTTGCCGTAGTTCTTGCCGGTGGCGCCGAAGGTCTTGTCCATCTTCTTCAGCATGTCCGTCAGCTTGAAGTGGGTCGGCGTCTGGAAGGGATCGTAGTTGCGCGCCAGAGCCAGCGTCATGCCGATGACGGAGAGCCACTTGCCGCGGGCGGCGTCGTTCACGCGGGCAATATCTTTGGCCCAGCGGTCCGCATTGATGAACGCGGTAACGGCGACGCGTTCCTTGGTTTCCTTATCCACCATCACGGCCATGCCGGTGCCGCAGTTCGGGTGGCAGCCGCAGCTCAGCTGACCCCAATCCGCCTGCGGACCGTGGGTGAGATCGCTCCAGTCGCTGAAGGTGGACATGAAGGAGATCGGGAACCAGTCGCGCGCGGGTTCGCCGAGACCGGTCTGGTTCTTCACGTCGTGCGCCAGGTGAGAGAGGGTGTAGCGCTGCGCCGCGCGGCGTTCGTCCGTCACGGCTTCGTCGCGTCCGGTGAAGGAGACCGGCTGGAAGCTCAGGAACGGAATGCGCTTGGGATTATCCAGCGCGAACTGCACGATCCGCCCTACCTGCTCGTTGTTGATGCCGTTGATGATCGTGATCACCGGAACGATATCCACGCCGTTGGTGTAGAGGTTCTCGATCGCGCGCAGTTTCACGTCGAACAGGTTGCCCACCTTGCGGTGTTCGTTGGCGGCGTTGCCGATGCCATCGAACTGCAGGTACGCGTACCGCAAACCCGCCTTGGCCGCTTCCTTGCAGAATTCCGGGCTCTTGGCGAATTCGATGCCGTTGGTGGCCGCCTGCACGCTGGTGTAGCCCACTTCGCGGGCATACGCCACAGCCTTCAGGAAGAAGGGCGAAATGGTCGGCTCGCCGCCGGAGAATTGCACGCTCATCTGCCGTTTCGGCTTGATGGTGACGGCGTTGTCGAGCAGCGTTTTGATGTCGTCCCAGGTCAGTTCGTGCACGAAGCCAACCTGATTGGCGTCCATGAAGCAGGGGTCGCACATCATGTTGCAGCGGTTGGTCAAATCGACCGTGAGTACGCTGCCGCGGCCATGG
>CAIRBY010000621.1 GCA_903876865.1 uncultured Acidobacteriia bacterium | reverse complement strand
TTCTGCGCGCCCTGTACCTGTACCTGCGCCACTCCGCTGATCATCGAAACGCGCTGAGCGATGCGGGTTTCGGCGTATTCGTCGAGGGTCCAGAGCGGCAGCGTGGGAGAGGTCAGCGCGATGTAGAGAATCGGCTGATCGGCCGGATTGACTTTGGTGAACGTCGGCGGAGTCGGCATGCCCTGCGGCAGCATGCGCGAAGCCTGTGTGATGGCTGCCTGCACGTCCACGGAGGCGCCGTCGAGCTTGCGGGCGAGATCGAATTCCAGGGTGATCTGCGTGTTGCCGAGCGAATTCGAGCTGGACATCGAATTCAGGCCGGCGATGGTGGAGAATTGATTTTCCAGCGGCGTCGCGACCGCCGCCGCCATGGTGTCCGGACTCGCCCCGGGGAGGCTCGCGGTAACCAGCAGGGTAGGGAAGTCGACGTTGGGCAGATCGCTGACGGCGAGCGAGCGGTAGGCGACGCTGCCGAACAGGGCGATTGCGGCCATCAGCAGGCTGGTCGCGATGGGGCGTTCAATAAAGGTTTGGGAAATGTTCATCGCTTAGTCTCCGGCCTGCATGACCGGGGCGAGGGTCTTGGTTTTCTTGCGCGTTTTCCAGGCGTTCCATTTGCCCAGAATGCCCGCCATATAGGTGTAGACGACCGGCGTCAGATACAGCGTCATCAACTGCGAGAAGGCCAGCCCTCCGACTACGGCGAGGCCGAGCGGCTTGCGCGCTTCACCGCCGGCGCCGTAACCGAGCGCGATCGGCAAAGTGCCGAGCAGCGCCGCCATGGTGGTCATCATGATCGGCCGGAAGCGGATCACGCAGCCCTGGAAGATGGCTTCCTTGGGCGTCATGCCTTCCCTGCGCTCGGCTTCGAGCGCGAAATCGATCTGCATGATCGCGTTCTTCTTCACAATGCCGATCAGCATGATCAAACCGACAAACGAATAGATACTGAGGTCCACCTTGAAGAGGATCAGCGTGAGCAGCGCGCCGAAGCCGGCCGAGGGCAGCCCCGAGAGAATCGTCAGCGGATGCACGTAACTTTCGTAGAGCACGCCGAGTACGATATAAACCACCGCGATCGCGACAATCAGCAGGATCCCCATGTTCTGCATCGAGTCCTGGAAGACTTTCGCCGTGCCCTGGAAAGAGCCCGTGATGGTGGCGGGCAGCATCTTCGCCGCTTCGGTGATCTCGTCCGTGGCCTGCCCGAGCGAAGTGCCGGGCCGGAGCGCGAAAGAGATGGTCACGGAGGGCAGCTGGCCGGAGTGCGGAATGCCCTGCGGTCCGGCGTCTGAGACCAGTTTGGCGACGGCCTTTAACGGCACCATTTTGCCGTCGTCGCTCTTCATGTAAATCAGGTCGAGACCGTCGGCGTGCTCCTGATAACGCGGCAGCATTTCCAGCAGGACGCGGTACTGATTGGTGGGCGAATAGATCGTCGAGGAAAATTGCGGGCCGAAGGCGTCGTACAGGGTGCTGGAAATCGTATTCCAGTTGAGATGCAGGGCCGCGGCGCGGTCGCGGTCAAGCACGATATTTACCCGCGGCGTCTTGATCTGCAGATCGCTGGTCACATCCTGCAAGCCCGGCAGGCGGGCGATCACGCGCTCCAGTTTCGGCGCTTCCTCATAGAGTTGCTTGGTGTCGGGGCCGTACAAAGTGTAATCGTACGCGCTCTTGGACATGCGTCCACCCACGCGGATGGCCGCGGGGATGGAAAGTGAGACGCGCAAGCCGGGAATGCCGGCGAGCTTGGGACGGGTGCGGTTGACGATGTCCACCACGGTGGCTTTCCGCTGCCGCCGGGGCAGCAGATTGATCATGAGGCGACCGGTGGAACCGCCGCCTCCGCCCATGCCGCCGCCGCCGGTGCTGGAGTAGAAGCTCTCCACATCCGGATCCTGCACCACGATGGAGGAGACAAGTTCCTGGTACTTGACCATCTGGTAATAGGAGGTGCCCTGCTGAGCCTCCACGGTGATCGTGTAGTTGTCGTTATCGGTGTCCGGAATGAAGCCCTTCTGCACGATGGTGTAGAAGTAGCCGGTGGTGCCCATCACTGCCACAAATAAGGCGAGCATGACGGCGCGATGTTCCAATACCCAATGCAGCGTGATGCGGTAGATCTTCAGCGTGAAATTGAAGATGGCTTCCATCACGCGGTAGAAGATGCCGTGATTGGCGTGCGTATCGGCGCGCAGGAAGCGGCTGCACAACATCGGCGTGAGGCTGATGGAGACCATGCCGGAGATCAGAATCGCGGCGCAGATCGTGACCGCGAACTCGCGGAACAGGCGGCCCAGAATGCCGGCCATGAAGAGAATCGGGATGAAGACGGCGGCCAGCGAGAGCGTCATGGAGACGATCGTGAAGCCGATTTCGCGGCTGCCGGTGAGCGCAGCCTGCATCGGTGTCTCGCCCATTTCGATGTGGCGGACAATGTTCTCCAGCATCACGATGGCGTCATCCACCACGAAGCCGATGGAGAGAATCAGCGCCATCATCGAGATGTTGTTGAGGCTGAAATTGAGCAGCTTCATCACGGCGAACGTGCCCACGATGGAGAAGGGCAGCGCCATCGCCGGGATCATCGTGGCCGAGAAGTTGCGCAGGAACAGGAAGATGACCAGCACCACCAGGACCAGCGTGGCGGCCATGGTGAACTTCACGTCCTGGAAGGCTTCGCGGATGTTCTTGGAGCGGTCGCCGCGGATGCCGAGGTGAACGGTGGGCGGAATCTGCGACTGGAAAACCGGCAGCAGGCTCTTGATGTTATCGGTGACTTCGATGGTGTTGCTGCCGGGCTGGCGCATCACCGAAAGGCTGACGCCCTTGGTGCCCTGTTTGCCGTATTCGCCGCCGTAGATTTTGGAGAACTGCTTATCGTCTTCGACGCTATCGAGAACGTGGGCGACATCGCCGAGGCGGACCGGCGCGCCGTTCTTATAAGTGACGATGACGGGGCGGTAATTGAAGGCCTTCATCAACTGGCCGTTGACCTGGATGTTGTAGGCCGTGTTGGGCCCGTAGAGGGTGCCGGTCGGGACGTTGATGTTCCAGTTGCGTATGGCGGCATCCACTTCATTGAGGCCGATGCCGCGGCTGGTGAGTTCGTTCGGATCGACCTGGACGCGTACCGCGTACTTGGCCGAGCCGTAGACCTGGACCTGCGCGACGCCTTCCACCATGGAGACGCGCTGGGCGAGCATGGTCTCGGCGTACTCGTCGAGATCGCTGAGTCGCATGGTGGGCGAGGTCAGGAAGAGGCTGATGATGGGCATGTCGCCCGGATTGACCTTACGGAAACTGGGTGGCGTGGGCATGCCCGGCGGCAGCAGCGGCATGGCTTCGGCAATCGCCGTCTCCACGTCTACCGTCGCGCCATCGATATCGCGGTTGAGCGAGAACTGCAGGGTGATGGATGAGGAACCCTGGCCGGAATTGGAGATCATGGAATCCAGGCCGGCGATGGTGGTGAACTGCCGCTCCAGCGGCGTGGCTACGGCCGAGGCCATCGTGTCCGGGTTGGCCCCGGGCAGGCTGGCATTGACCGTGATGGTGGGGTAATCGACCTGCGGCAGATCGCTCACCGACAGGCCGCTGTACGCAATGATGCCGAATAGGGCCACGCCCGCCATAAGCAGGCTGGTGGCAATTGGCCGATGAATAAAGGTTTCGGAAATATTCACGCCGAGCCCCCTTTAGCCCCGCGACCGTCCGCCGCGGTTCCCGCCGCCCCCGCCCCCTCTGCCATCCCGGACCACGACCTTGCTGCCGGGCGCCAGTCGCAATTGGCCTTCCACAACCACTGTTTCTCCAACATTTACCCCTTCGTTGACCACCATGTCCTGACCAACGCGGTTGCCGCTGACTACAGGGCGGGTCTCCACCGTCTTGTCTTCTTTCACCACGTACACGAACGCGCCGTTCTGGCCGGTCTGAATGGCCTGGTTCGGCACTACCACCGCGTTGGTCTGGGTGGTCAATCGCAAGGTCACGCGCACGAACTGGCCGGGCCAGAGTTTGTGGTTCGTATTGGGAAATGTGCCCTTCAGCTTGATCGTGCCGGTGGTTACATCCACGGTGTTATCCACGAAGGTCAGTTTGCCGCTGTCCTCATCCGCCGTGTCCGCATCCTGCGGACGGGCGCGGACGATCAGGGTGCCGGCGTCCATATACTTCTTGATCGCCAGCAACTGCGCCTCCGGCACGGAGAACGTCACGTAAATCGGCTCCACCTGGTTGATGGTCATCATATCCATGTTGTTGGCGGTGACCACGTTGCCGGCCTTCACCGTCAGATTTCCGGTGCGGCCGTCGATCGGCGAGTAAATATTTGTAAAACCAAGCTGTACCTTGGCATTCTCGGCCGTAGCCTGGCTGGCGCCGATATTTGCCTGGGCGCTCGCGATGGAGGCGCGGTCGGCATTCACCGCCTGTGCCATGGCATCGGCGCCGGCGCGCAACTGCTCCGCCTGGTCCTTGGAAATGACCCCGCTCTGCGCCAGTTCGGCATAGCGCTTGGCCTGCGCGTCCTGATATTTGGCCTGGGCTTCGTCGCGCGCCAGATTGGCCTGCGCCTGCAACAGCGTGGCGCGGTCGCGGGCGATGTTGGCTACCGCCTGGCTATAGGCCGCTTCGAGCGGGCGCGGGTCGATGGAGAAGAGCTTCTCGTCCTTCTTGACGAAGTCGCCTTCGTGGAAGAAAACGCCCGTCAACTGGCCGCCCACCTGGGCCTTTACGGTGATGGTGGAGTAGGCTTCCACGTTGCCAATTACCTGCAGTTCCACGGGAACGTCGCGCTGGGATGCCACCGCAACGGTGACGGGAACGTCACCCCCGCCACGGCGGCCGCCGCCTTTGCCTCCGCCCCCACCTGGGGCGTCTTTGGAGGCAGTGGAACTGCCGGCACAACCGCAAAGCACCGCGGAAACAACAGCTAAAGTCCCGCAGAGAATCAGCGGACGGATCGAGCTTCGGTTGCCCTGGAGACGACGGGCCGGATTTATGAACATGGCGGAATCTACCTGTTAGGCGAGTACCTACCTCGTAATGTTACCGTTATCGCCAAGTTACGGACGATATTCCACAAACATTTTGGAACTTCTTTAGAGCTTGGGTTTGGGGGCCGGCAATTCGCGCGCGACCACCGTATCCACAAACCCCTGCCGGGCGTGTGCGCCGTCGCAAAAAGGCTTGTTGGCGGAGAGGCCGCAGCGGCAGAGTGAGATCACTGTGCGTCCGGCGAGTCCGAAGGCCGCACCCGTGGAATCGAGGATTTCAAACTCACCCTCGATGCGGATCGGGCCGTTGTTTAATACCGATATTTTTGTGGACATTACAGGGATGGTAGCACGAGTGTCCGGGGAGTACCTGTGGCTCGGAAGGGCCACACCTCGGAAACGAAGCCAATCCCATTTTCGGACACCCGGCTGCCTGCCGCAGGCGTGGGTCAGGGCTCGTGAGAGGGGGTTTTGGGGCGGCTAGCGCAACGCGGCGGGAACCGGCACGCCGCCGTTCAGCGCCACCCGGCGAACCACTTCCTGGTAGATCTGGACCGCCGCGCGCAGTTGCCGCACCTCTTCCTCCAGGATCTCCCGCTCGCTCTGTAAGCGCTCAATCGCGCTCGAAACCTGTTGGAGGGGCGATGTCCGCGGCGTTCTGTTGGAGGTGCTGAAGCTTCGGGCGGCGTGTCTCATGCGTCTACTTTGCCCTGACTGCGCCGGGAAAGCCATAAACAGGGGGTGAATATTTGGTAAAAAGCACCCTGAAAAGTTAGTCCTGCGCCGCCCGCAACCGGCTAGCGCACCACTAGCACCGTACCTTCGTGCGCCTTTAAGGGAATCTGCAGCGCGGATTGAGCGCCGTAGGACTTGCCGCTCCACAGGTCCGTCACCGCGCCGGGGCGGGGCAGCCGGACCGGCAGGGTGATGGGCTCCGCGCCCCAGTTGAAGAGGCAGAGCAGGGTGCGGTCCTTGAGCTTCACGGTGCCGATCTGAAGCGTCTCATCCTCGAATTCGGCGGCGACTCCGGTGGGCGGCAGCAGCTTCTTCAGCGTTTCCAACCGGTCCGCGGGCAGGGTGCTGAGATCGTCGCCGGAAAGCACGAGCCCGCCCGATGCCATCACCGCCGTGGCGTGGAAGCGATACTCCTCGGCGGGCATCGTGCCGCTGAGCGTGATCGCGTCCGGATCGTTCCACCAGAGCTTGCCATTCTGCCAGTTGCGCATCAGGTTCTGGCGCGCAACAGTCTCAAACGTCGCCCATTTTCGGCTGATATCGCCCGAACTCCGCGAGCCGTGGATCAGCCCGAACGAAGCCCAGATCGGGTGATTGCAGCCCAGAATGAAGCTGTCGCCCGCGCCTCTCAGCACCGCCTCCATGCCGCGACGGTTAGCCTCGATGCGGGTGGCTTTGGGGTCGTGCAGCTTGCCGCCGTGCATGGCGCCCCAGAAGTTGGCGTCGAGCTTGAAGTAGGTCACGCCCCACTGCGTGCGCATAGTGCGGAAGAGCGATTCCAGGTGCTGCTGCACCTCGGGATTGGTGCCATCGAGCGCGTACCAGGGGCCGTGGCGCCAGCCCTGAAACGTGACCTTGTCGGCTGGGAGCGGCTTGCCGTCCTCGCCCTTCATGAACCACTCCGGGTGCTGCTGGAAGAGGTGGCTGTTGGCCTCGGCGATGAAGGGCGCCACCCAGATGGCGGGTTCGAAGCCCTGTTTGCGGATGGATTGCAGCACTTCCTGCACGCCGCCGCCGAAGGCTGCTCCGGTCTCCAGCCAATCGCCCATCGCAGGCTGATAGCCGTCGTCGAGCTGTACATATTTAAGTAGCGGCGCGTCCTTGGCGATCGCGCCCAGGTTGTCCATCACATTCTTCGCCGTGACGCGGGGGCCGAAGCAGTACCAGCTGCACCAGCCGGCGGGCGGCGCGGGCACGTGCAGGGGCGGGTGGTTCCGGTCGATTCGCGCCGCCAGCGCAGAGAGCAGCGTGGCGCGGCGCGGACCGCTGGTGAAGAGGAACTCCTCCATTTCCCACGATTCGCCGGGGGCGAGCGCGAGGCCCTCGGTATCCAGCACGACCTCGATCGATTTGGGGCGGAGGAAGAAACGCCCGTTGAAGCGGCGGCAACTGGTGAAGGCGAGCAACTGCGTCTCGCCGCCGGGCGGGGTCAGGGTGATCATCCCCGTCAGCGCCTTCACGCCGGCGGGTTGGGGGATCTTGTAGTGTTTCAACTCGTCGTAGGCCAGGTCGCGGGGAGCGCCAAGGGTGCCTGCGGTCTGGGAAAGCATCTGGAAGCTCTCGCCATAGAGCGCGGTCGTATCGGGCAGGTCGTGGGCGATGCGGAAGAGCGAAACTTCGGTTACGTGGACAGGCGTCTTACCGGTGTTGGTCAGGCGGGCGCGGTAGAAATCGCCGTCGCGGACGCCGGTGAGCTTCAGGGCGGCGGCGGATTCGACGGCTCGAATCTCCGGTTTCGCGTGCCACACGTCCAGAGCGGGAGCGGCGGCGAGGCGGAGCGCGGAAAGCAGGAGGATGGCTGCGGGGCGGAGCATCCCCTACACTTTATCGCTAAGAGCGGCGGCCCGCGAGCCTTTCCTACATATACATGCCGCCGTTGACGGAGAGGATGTGGCCGGTGATGTAGGAGGCATCTTCGGAGGCCAGGAACTTCACGGCGTGGGCGATATCGTCGGGTTGGCCGATGCGGCCGAGCGGCACCTGCGCCAGAATCCGGGCTTTGATCTCTTCGGGAAGGACAGCCGTCATATCGGTCAGGATGTAGCCGGGCGCCACGGCGTTTACCGTGATGCCGCGGCTGCCGACCTCTTGCGCCAGGGCTTTCGTCATGGAAATGATGCCGCCCTTCGAGGCGGCATAATTCGCCTGTCCGGCGGCGCCCGCCTGCCCCACGACCGAGGTCAGATTGATGATGCGTCCCCAGCGGTTACGCAGCATCCCCGGCAGCACCTGCTGAATGCAGCGGAAGGTGCCGTTCAGGTTGATGTTGAGCACCGCGTCCCAATCGGCGGCCTTCATGCGCATGGCGAGACCGTCGCGGGTGATGCCGGCGTTGTTGACCAGGATATCGATGCGGGTCTTGTCTTTGAGTACCTTGGCGAACGTCTCTTTCACGGATTCGGCGGAACTCACATCGAGGTTCACGGTGCTGGCGGTGGCTCCCAGGGCGCGCAGTTCCTCGGCGATCTGTTCATTGCCTTCGATCTTGGTGGCGGCCAGCACCACATCGTAGTTGGCCTGGCAGAGGTTGAGGGCGATGGCATGGCCGATTCCACGGCTGGCGCCCGTCACAAAGGCGACTCGGTTGGACATGGACCTCATCTTAACTTACTGCGCGGATGCTCTATGCGTGCGCACCAGGAAAGGCCAGTAGACGCCCCAGTAAACGCCCCAGGAAACGCCCCAGTAAACGCCCCAGTAAACGCCCCAGTAAACGCCCCAGTAAACGAAAGACAACGTGGACCGTTGCGTGCGTTAGCGCCAGAATCATAACTCCGGTTCCCCATGCTCCCCATACCCACGAGTTTGCGCAGGCAGTTTCCCGCTCCTTCCCTCACCGTGTTCGTCTTTCTGCAGGTGTTGGACATTCTGACCACGTTGCTGGGGCTGGAAATGGGCGCGACGGAGTCGAGTATGTTCCTGGGGCGGTTGATGAAAGCCGGTCCCGTGGCTGCCCTGCTGATTGCGAAAATTCTGGCGGTCGCACTGGTCGCGGTGGCGCTCAAATTCAAGCGCCCCCGGGTGGTGGTCTTCCTCAATTACTGGCTGGCGCTGGTGGTCACCTGGAACCTGACCATCGCCCTGCGCCAACTGCTGCTGAAATAAGATCCCGCGCCCGGGCGCCGTCATCAGAACCTGCAGTGGCGGCATGCCGCAGCGTGACGCTTGCTACCATACACATAAATCTATGGCCTATCAGGATCTGCGCGAATTCATCCGTGCGTTGGAAAAGAATAACGAACTGAAACGCATTTCCCTCGAGGTGGATCCGCGCCTGGAGATCACCGAATTCGCCGACCGCGCGGTGAAACAGGGCGGTCCGGCGCTGCTCTTTGAGAATCCCAAGGGCTTCAAAACGCCGGTGCTGGTAAATGCCTTTGCCAGCATGAAGAAGATGCAAATTGCGCTGGAAGTGGACTCGGTGGACGAAATCGCCGCGCGCATCGTGGAATTTCTGGAGATGCGCATGCCCGAAGGGCTGATCGGCAAGCTGAAAATGCTGCCGAAACTCGCCGAAATGGGCGCATTCTTCCCGAAAATCGTCTCCAAGGCGCCGTGCCAGGAAGTGGTGAAGACGGAAGGCTTCTCGCTGCTCGATCTGCCGGTGCTGCAATGCTGGCCCGATGATGGCGGGCGCTTCATCACGCTGCCGCTGGTGTTTTCGCGCAACCCGGATACGGGCAAGCGCAACTGCGGTATGTACCGCATGCAGGTCTATGACGAACGCACCGCCGGCATGCACTGGCAGACGCACAAACAGGGCGCGGAGCATTACCGCCGCATGCGCGAGCACGGCAAGACCCGCATGGATGTCGCGGTCGCGATCGGCGCCGACCCGGCCACCATGTACTCCGCGATTCTGCCGCTGCCGCCCGATCTGGACGAAATGATGATCGCCGGCTTCCTGCGCCAGACTCCCGTGGAGATGGTCAAGTGCAAGACTGTGGATCTGGAGGTTCCCGCGCAGGCGGAGTTCGTGCTCGAAGGCTACGTGGAGTTCGGCGAATTGCGCACCGAGGGGCCGTTCGGCGACCATACCGGCTTCTATTCGCTGGCCGACGAGTATCCGGTCTTCCACGTCACCTGCATCACGCAGCGCAAGGACCCGATCTACACGACGACCATCGTAGGCCCGCCGCCCATGGAAGATTACTACATGGGCAAGGCGATCGAGCGCATCTTCCTGCCGCTGATGCGCCTGCAATTGCCGGAAGTGCGCGATATTTCCATGCCGCCCGAGGGCGTCTTCCACAACCTGATCCTGGTCTCGATCCGCAAGAGCTATCCGGGCCACGCCCGCAAGGTGATGCACTCGATCTGGGGCACGGGGCAGGCGATGTTCAGCAAGGTCATCGTGGTGGTGGATGAGGAGGTGGACGTTCAGAACTACAGCGAAGTGGCCTGGAAGGCGCTGAACAACATCGATCCCGAGCGCGACATTCAGTTCGTGATGGGCCCGGTGGATTCGCTGGACCACTCCAGCCGGCTGGCGAATTACGGTTCCAAAATGGGCATCGACGCCACCAAAAAGTGGCCCGGCGAAGGCTTCACGCGGCCCTGGCCGGACGTGATCACCATGGATGCGGACGTGAAACGCCGGGTTGACGAGCTATGGAAAAAAGCCGGCCTGTGACCGGGATTTGTTTCCGGGATTTGTAACCAAGATTTGTAACCGGGATTTGCTACCTCGGCCAAGGCTTGATAACATAGTGAAGTAGCTTGTGGTGGGATTAGCTCAGTCGGTAGAGCGCCAGATTGTGGTTCTGGAAGTCGTGGGTTCAAGCCCCACATCCCACCCCATCCTCCCCAACCCCCCTCTAAACATCAACTGAGCGCGATGATTCACAGGTCGCCGTTGAGTGCAAACACGCGCAGGATGCCCAAATCGGCGTCCACTTCGACGCGGTCGCCCGTGCGGATCGCCGCGAACGGATCCTGCTCCAGGTCCGTAATTATGGGGATGCCGTTGACAATGCAGCCCAGCACCGCCAGGCTATCCACCTCCACATTGACCAGGGCGGCCGGCGCGTTTCCCTCCAGTTTGGCCAGGTTGAGCATCAACGGCGTGCCGGACGAGCCCTTGGTGGAGCGGATCACCAGCACTTTGCCGCCCAGCGACTGACCTTCGAGCACATGGCCCACGGCGATCACCTTGCCGGTGACGGCATCCACCTCGCCCCAGAAAGACAACATGGCGTCGGCCACCAGTGCTTCACCCTCGGCGTGTCCCTTGACCACGCCGCGGCAGCGGATCTGCACGCTATTCGTCACCCATCCACCTCCCTGCCACGGCGGCGCGGATGCATGCCTCCGTTGCGGCTACGATGACTTCCGCGCCCACCATCCCACGCGCGTAGTGGGCCTGTTTGAAGCCGTGGGTCACGATCCGCCGCGCGCCCATCCGCAGATTGGTCGGGCAGGTGTCGCAGAGGATGCGGCCTCCGGCCTCTTCGATGGTGCGGGTGTAGCCCATGGCGTCCGCGCCGCCTTTCGTGGAACTCGCCGTGTCCACCCACAGGCGCACGCCGGCGGCCACGTGCTTGCCCTTCAGCAGGGCCGCAATCTCCGCGATCTCGCGGATGGAGGCGTGCGGGCAGCCAAGAATCACCGAATCGATTGCGTCGCCCGTGCGCTTGCGGAGTGAGGCGTAGGTGCTGCGCAGGGTCTCCGGAGTAAAGGCGACGGAGTGTTCGGGGATCACGCCGTGGAACGCCGCGGCCAGCGTGGGCGCTTCCGGCGTGACTCCGGCAATGTGGCACATGGTGACGCCGCCCGAGGTTGCCAGGGCGGCGCAGAGCTGCTTGGCATCGTCCTGGGAAGGCCGCCCCGCGCCGTGAAAGACAGGGATCCCGAGCCCCGCCAGAGGTCCGGCGAAATAGCCGAGCGCGCCCCAATCGGTGGGGCTCTTCAGCGCGGCGGAGACCTCCACCCGGAGCGTGCCCTTGCGGTTCTCATCGAACAGCACGCCGAACTCCGGCACCAGGCCCAACAGCGAAGCCGCCATCGCGCTCTCGCTGCCGTGGCGCGTCGTGCGCGCGCCGAGGATCGAGTTGGCGTAGACCACCGCGGAGGACTCGGTCCAGGCGCAGACCTCGCCCATCAGCGGCACGTTGCCCACCAGGTAGGGCGCGCACGTGAAGGTGGGGATGAAGCCCGCTTCGGCCGACATGTCCGCCAGTTCCTGTTGCAGCCGCACCTGTTCGGGATCGTTCTCCGGAACGTCCAGACCGTCCAGCGTGACGAAGGACGTGTGCACGGTGCAGTAGCATCCGGGCGCGGTGCGGTGGGTGCAGGCCTCGCGCAGACCGCCGATATAGGCATCGATGGTCTTCGGCGAGGCGCCGCGCGCCATCAGATTGGGCACGGGCAGAAGGGCGTGCGTATTGGAACAGGGAACCAGGCGGCGCGCGCCCATGGCCTCGCCCCACTCCACCAGCCAGCGCATGCAGGTGCTCAGGTACGGCCCCTGCGCGCCATCCAGAATCGCGCTCTGGTCCACGGTCAGTTGCACTCGGTGCTACCTCCCCAGTTGACGATCCCGATTATAACTGCGTGAAGCGTGGCCCGGGGTACACTTTCAAATGCGGCGCCGAGGCCGGTCACGATTGCGGCGCGGAGGACTACTCTCTTCAAGTACGGGCGAAGAAGGTGCACCTGAAAATGACCGAAACCGTTTATCGTCGCCGGGGACTGAGCTGGCTGTATTACTTCTTCGCCGCCATCTTCGTGCCTTTGGGCGTGCTGTTGGTGATGGCGGGAATCGGGTACGGATTGGGGGACGCGAAATGGAGCGACAAGTGGCCCGGCACGCTCGGCTTCATGGCGGCGGGGGTTTCGTGGCTGGCGGGGATTCCTTCGATGTGGTCCCTGGCCAGGAGTTACGGCGGCAATGTGGTGCGCGTGGACGGTGCCCGCTTCCAGTTGCACACGCCCACGGGGAAAGATCTGGAGTTCGCGCTGACCGACGTGCGGGAGGTGCGATGGAACCCCTCGCTGCGTGTGCGGTTGTGCACGGTGGAGACCGCGACGGTTACCTTCCGGTTCGATGCGCGGGCATGTCCCCACGTGGGGCGGATTGCGCGGCTGATCGCCGGGCGCGCGGGTAAGGTGCTGCAACTCGAGTAGGGCAGGCGATTCGCCTGCCAGCTCTTCGAGCGTGCCGGGTTGAAAGGCGGCAAGGTTGGCAGGCGGAACCGCCTACCCTACAGCGCTGGCTTGCTCGCCGCGAGCGTCCGCTCCGACGCGCGCGCCTTGGCCAGTGTCTCTGCAACCGAGTGCGCATCCAGCCACGCCGAGGCGTCAGCCACCGCTCCGCGTGCCGCCGCCTGATTGATGCTCGCCTGCGACACGCGCGCCTTCCCGGCAGGTTGGAGCGAGTCGGCCCACCGCTTCAACTCGTCCACCACCGCGCTCTTCGCAGCCTTCGCGCCCTGCGCCTTCTCCAGGCGGGCGCACAACTCCCGCAGCGTCGCCAGCATGGCTTTGCGCCGCTCTACCAGTTGCGTGACCTTCTCGGGAAGCCCGGCGGACGTGCCATCGGCGAATAGCGACGCCTGCAATTTCACATAGTCCGGCACCGCGCCCACCGTCATGTTGGCCACCGGGAGTTTCTTCTCCGCTCCCGGTGCGATCAGTTCGCTCGCGGCTTCATCCTGAAACAGCGCATACGAACTGCCCGGATAATTCACCAGTTCGATCAGAAACGCCGTCACCGGCTGTGTCCCTGTATTCTTGATGAAGAAGACCGACCCGCCCGCGGTGGGCTCGGTTCGCAATACGGGCAGTGGCTGCGCGGCGGCAGTTCCCCACACGGCCAGCAGAGTAACGGCAAAGAGTCTGTGCGCCATAAAAAGACATTATCCTCCCGCATCCGCGGGGCGGTACACTCTTCTTGAGTCAGCACGCTTTTGGATCAAATCATGCGAACCATACTCCTCGTCTGCCTTGCCGCCTCCACGTCTCTGATGGCGCAAGTTCGCTTTTCCCGCGACCAGATCTCCGTCACCGTGGATGGCAAGCCCTTCACCACCTTCCACTATGGCGGCGATAGCGGCAAGCCCTTCCTCGCCCCGCTTCGCTCCGCCTCCGGCAAGGTCGTGAGCCGCCTCTTCCCGATGGAACAGGTCGCCGGAGAGAGCCGCGATCACCTCCATCACACCGGACTGTGGTTCTCTTACGACGATGTCAACGGCACCAAGTTCTGGGAGAACGATCCCACCTATACCAAGCCGCAGATTGGCCGCATCGTGGTGCGCAGCGCAGAATTCAAGGAGGGCAAAGACGCGGGCACGCTCCATGCCGTGATGGAATGGCGTGACCACGCCGGCAAGACGCTGCTGGTGGAAGACCGCAACATGATCTTTCCCTCCGATCCGACACTCCGCACCATCGATTTCGAAATCACCCTCACCGCCGCTGTCGATGTGACCTTCGGCGATACCAAAGAGGGCGCCTTCGCCATCCGCCTCGCCGATGCGTTCACGGAGCGTAAAGGCGCCAAACTCGTGGATGCCGACGGGCGCGTCAGCATGGCCAACATCTGGGGCAAGCGCTCCAATTGGGTAGACTACACCGCGGAATTGGACGGGGAACGGCTCGGCGTCGCCATCATGGACCATCCGCAGAATCAGCGCCACCCCACCTACTGGCACGCGCGCGATTACGGCCTCTTCGCCCTCAATCCCTTCGGCCGCAACGCCTTCGATCCCTCGCAGGAAGAGAGCAAGTGGAAGCTGCCCGCCGGACAGAAACTGCTCTTCAAGTGGCGCGTGTTGATCCACCCGGGCGATGCCGAAACCGGCCATGTCGCCGATCTCTACAAGCAATATGGCGCGCAGCGTTAGCGGCCCCTACTCGCGTAGGGAAGCCCTGGCGGGTCTGCTGGCCACTTCACTGGGCCCCGCACTGTCCGCGCAATCTCCGCGCACGGCGCTCTTCGCCTACGTGGGCGGCTACACCACCGCCCTTCGCTCCGCCCGTGGCGACGGCATTCACGTCTATCGCATCGACCCGGCCACCGCGGGGTGGAGTCATGTGCAGCATGTCGGCGAACTGGTCAATCCCTCGTTCCTGGTGATGGCGAGAGATCAGCGCCACCTCTATTCCGTGCATGGCGATGAAAGCTACGTCACGGCTTTTTCCGTGGACCGCGCCACCGGCTTCCTGCAACTCCTGAACCGCGCCGAAACCGGAGGCCGCAACGGCGTGCATCCGGCCATCGATCCCAGCGGACGCTTCCTCGTTGTGGCCAATTATGGCGCCGGCAACGTGGGCGTGCTGCCCATCCGTCCCGATGGCGGAGTTGCCGACGCAGTGCAGGTGGTCCCGTTGCCCGGCCAACCGGGGCCCCAT
>CAIRBY010000620.1 GCA_903876865.1 uncultured Acidobacteriia bacterium | reverse complement strand
GGGGGTGGATGTTTGCTACACGAACCATGCCGCCGCTGATCAGGATGACATGGATACGCTCCTGACATTGCTCGGAGTCGCCGGCTGCAACTACATCATGGGCGTGCCCGGCGCGGACGACGTGATGCTGCACTACCAGAGCACCAGCTTCCACGATGCGCTCTATTTGAGAAATCTGCTCGGCCTCAAGCCCGCTCCGGAGTTCGAAGCGTGGCTGGCCGGCGCACCGGAGTTACTTCCCGCGACATGGCTGCTTTCCTGAAGCAATTCACTCCCGCGCGCGTGGCTCTGGGCCGCAGCGGCCACAGCGTGCCGACCGCCGAGCTGCTGCGCTTTCAGTTGGATCATGCGCGGGCGCGCGACGCCGTCTATGAAGGGCTCGATGCGGGTTCGCTGGATTTGCCCCGGTTCGGCCTGCCGCAGTTGCTGCTGCACAGTGCGGCGCCGGACCGTGCCGCGTATCTGCGGCGTCCGGATCTGGGGCGGAGGCTGAGCGCCGCCTCGCGCGCACAGGTGACGCACGGCGAGTACGATGCCGCGCTGGTGATTGCCGATGGCCTCTCCGCGCCCGCCGTGCATCGTCACGCCGCGCCGTTAGTGGAGGCGCTGTTGCCGCTGCTGGCAGGGTGGCGCCTGGCTCCACTTACGGTGGTGTTGCAAGGGCGCGTGGCGGTGGGCGATGAGATCGGGGAGCTGCTGGGCGCGCGTCAGGTGGCCGTGCTGATCGGCGAGCGGCCGGGGCTGAGTTCGCCGGACAGCCTCGGCGTTTATCTCACCTGGGAGCCTCGTCCCGGGCGCACGGACGCGGAGCGTAACTGCATCTCTAACGTGCGCACCGAGGGCATCTCCTATTCGCTGGCCGCGCGTAAACTGCATTTCCTGATGCAGGAGGCGCGCGTCCGCAAACTCACTGGCGTGGAATTGAAGGAAGACTTACAGCTTGGCGCGGGAGAGTGATCTCTACCGCCGCGATCAGGCGTTACGGCGACGCAGGAGGAGGATTCCGCCCATGCCGCAGGACATCAGGAGCCACGTGCCGGGTTCGGGTGCGTTCTGGAGCAGGTCGCTGGCTCGCGCAGTAGTTACCTGATCGGCGGGCAGGCGGTCCAGCCCGGTGAGGCCATCCGTGCTGATCTGGTTGAGCGCGGTCGGCGTGTTGCGGATGCCGCCCGAGGCCATCAGATCGTTAGCGTAAATGTCGTGGAACGAGCCGTCGAACTCCGCCGATGTTCCGGGAACCAGTCCCAGGTTGTGTCCCAGTTCGTGGGCAATCGTATCGAGACGTCCGGCGCCGCTGTTGTAAGCCATCACGGTGTCCATGGCGATGACCATGCCGCCCGCGCCTATCCAGCCTTCGCCGTATGCTCCGGCGATGGTATGAACCAGCAGCAGCGTTTCCACGGTGGAACTCAGATTGTTGAAGACGCAGGAATTATAGATCTCACAAAATTTGTGGCCCGCCGAAGCATCGTCGATGTTCATGTAGTTGGTGCTATCGCGGTAGCCGGAGAGGGTGAAATCCACCTGGATTCCCGCCTGCGCCCAAATCTTGTTGACTTCGGTGGCGAAGAAGAGGTCGCCCGAAGGTCCGGTGGAAGCGCAGTTTGCGCCGCTGTTGTCGCAGTACACGAAGACGTTGACGTTCACTACTTTATCGATGGTCGCCGCCGGGGCGAGGGCTGGCAGCAGGAGGAGAACGCCGGCTGCGGCGATCCAGAGTGCGAGTTTGTGGCGAAAGAAAGTCATTGTCAGGTCCGCTCCCGTCCCAGGGGATCATCCGCTGCCGCGCCGGAGGCCGGCACAACAGGTTGGTCTATTGTAGCGCTTGAATGCCTGTCTGGGAACTTCGGCGAAATGCCTCCGTGGGGGGAGAGGGATGCCAGCGTTTCAAGGTTTCGTGCGAATACTCACATTTGGCGTGCGCAGGCGGGTTCGTTTCGGTGGCCGCGACCCTGCCCTGCAATACGGGCGCGACCAGTCCAATTAAAGTGATGCGAGTCTGAAATTAAGGTATAGAATGATCTCGGGAGGTTGCCCTCTATGGTGTTTCTCCTGTACGGACTCGCGGTACTGGCAGCGCTGCTGCTCCTGTTCTTTTATCGCGCACACTGGTACTGGCACGTGTTGAGTGTAGCGATCGCGCTGGCCATCGGACTGGCTCCGCCGAATTGGATCCCCATGCCCGCCGCGTGGGGCATGACTCGCGATGTGGTTCTCGGCTGCGTCTTTCTGTTCCTGACCATCTGGGGTGTGGGTGCCCCGTTGTTCGGCTGGGCCAAAGGCCACGGGGCTGGGCCTGGTACGCACAAGACGATCTGGCACTCCTAAGCGCCTGGTGGCAGGTTCGGAGTGTGTGTCTGGAGACTCGTCCGCCTAGGGTTCGCGCCGCACGCGGCGGCGTGTGGGCCGGCTGAGGCGGGTTTGCAGCGAGTCGTCGCCCGCGCCTGCCACTGCGGTGAAGCCGCACAGATGGATGTAGCTGCCGCCCGCCCATAGGGCCGCGCCGGCAACGGTCTTTCCGGTGAGACGGACGTCTTTCCCCATGCCGAGTGCGGGTTCCGATACTGCCGGAGCCTGCGCCAGCGTGTGGAGGAACTCCGACGCGTTCCCGGCTTCGATGTTCGCCGCGCCAGTGCCCTGCACCTCCATCGCGTCCAGCGCGTAGCTGCGCACCAACTTGGGGAAGAGCGTCCGCAGGGTGCGCGGATGGTCGAACAGGTCCACGCCGAACGCGCCTTCGATGGCGAACACCACGCCGCACTGCCGCTCACCGCAGGCAAACGCGCGCACGTACTCCTCCACCGAAATCGCGTGATGCTCGAAGACCGCGGACATCGCCTGCGTGGGCGAGGCGGCTTGCATGCGCATGGCCTTTTTGGCGATGCTGTCCCACACCGCGGATTGATCCGCGCGGCGCGAACCGGAGGCCCGCATGGAGGCCGAGACCTGCGTCACGCGTTCGGCGCGCGCCTTGGAATACATCATATGAGACGCCGCGTGGAACTCCGTCGAGTTCATGTGCCACCGCCCCGCTTCCACACAGGAGACCGGGATGATGATGGTCTTGTGCGCCGCCACCAGGATGGTCAGGTTGAGCACACGGTTCTGTTTCGCGCCCACCAGTTCTTCGCCATCGAGCAGCAGCACGGGGCGGTCGCCGCGATTTTCAAAACGGAGTTCCGGCACCGAGCCGCCTTCGACTTCGGTGATCTTGGCGAGGCCCAGTTGCATGGCCTCGTCCGCCAGCAGGTACTCCGGCGCGGCGGGCGGGGGCGTGGCGCGTTCGAGCGGGAACAGGGTGAGATTGCGGAAGTGCTGCGGGGAACCGAGTTGCAGGCTTGCGATTTCTTCTGTGAGTGGTGTCATGATCTGCCTCCTGGGCACATCTACCTAAAGGCACGGCAGGGGCCATCGCGGAAGGCCTGTAAATCAAGGGGTTACGAGCGTGGTGGCGCGGCGGGCGACAACCTGGATTCACCTTCGGTCAACCGCGGTTGTCGTGATGGGCCTGCCCTGCCATGGCGCGATGCTAGTCGCCGTTCTGGCCTTTGACGAATTTGTTCACGGCTTGTTTGGTGAGGCCGAGCAGGTCCGCGGCGCCGCTCTGGTTGCCGCGGGATTTCTCCAGCGCGCGCAGCATCAGCTGCCGGCGCACCTGCAACAGAAACGCCTCGAGCGAGAAGCCGGGCACCGG
>CAIRBY010000619.1 GCA_903876865.1 uncultured Acidobacteriia bacterium | reverse complement strand
TGTTCGCTGAGGCGCTTGGCGAAGTAGAGCGGCGTGGGGCGTCCGGCGTAGTTGCGGAGCAGATCCGAGAGTTCGGCCTGGAAGGCGGCGTCCTCGCGCGCGGCGAGGTAAGCGGTCTCCAGTTCTTCGATCGGGGCCATCAGGATTTCGGGGACGTAGCGCCCGCCGTAGGGCCCGAAGTGGCCGCCCGCATCCGGTTGGGAAGTCATCCCCGTAGCGCCGCCTTGGCCGCGTAAAGAAATTCAGTCATTTTCGTAAGGTCCTTGATTCCCGGCGCGCTCTCGATCCTGGAACACGAGTCCACGCCCCACGGGTGCGCCAGCGCAATCGCGCGGGCCACGTTTGTGGCATCCAGACCGCCGGCGATGATGATGCGATGCCGCGCGCCGACCGCCAGTTGCCAATTAAATGTCTGCCCCGCGCCGCCGTACAGGTGAGCGGCGGGGCCGTCCAGCAGGAGCGCCTCCGCCGGATTGTCTTCGTAGTCGCGAAAATCGAAGCCGGCATCGACCCGCGCCGCTTTCCACACGGGAATCGTGAGTGGAAACTGTTGCGGCGTCTCGTCGCCGTGGAGTTGCGCGATACCGAGCAGAGCCTGGCGCGCGATGGCTTCGATGTGGGCCGGGCTTTCATTCACGAAGACGCCGATGCGGTGGGCGCCGGGAGTGAGGATGGCCGCGGCGCGTTCCGGCGTGATGTAGCGCGGGCTGGCGGGGTAGAAGTTGAAGCCGATGGCGTTGGCGCCGGCGGCGATGGCGGCTGCGGCGTCCTCGGGGTTGGTGATGCCACAGACTTTGAGGATCATGCGCCCCTCAATTTGCGCAGCGCGCCGGCCGGGTCGCCCGATTTCATCAGGTGTTCGCCCACCAGGAATGCCGAATAGCCGGCAGCGCGCAATCGCTCGATATCGGCCGCGTCATGGATGCCACTTTCGCTCACCAGCACGGCGCCGGCCGGCATGTGCTCCGCCAGCTGCAGCGAGGTCTCGAGCGTAAGTTCAAAGGTCGAGAGGTTGCGATTGTTGACGCCGATCAGGTCCGCACCCGCCGCGATGGCGCTATCGAGTTCGCGCCGGTTGTGCACTTCCACCAGCGCGCTCAGTTTGTACCGCGCCGCCGTCTCGCGGAAATCGCGGATCTCGCGTTCGGTGAGGATGGCCGCGATCAGCAGGATGGCGTCCGCCCCATGCGCCGCCGCCTGCAGAATCTGCGCGGCGTCAATGGTGAAATCCTTACGCAGCACGGGCAGGGAGACAGCGGCGCGGGCGGCTTCCAGATCCGAGAGATTGCCTTGAAAGAAGGGCTCGTCGGTGAGTACGCTCATGGCCGCGGCGCCGCCGGCTTCGTAGGCGCGGGCGATGCGGGCGGGGTCGAAATCGGAGGAGAGGAGGCCTTTGCTGGGCGAGGCTTTCTTGGCTTCGGCGATGATGGCGGGGGTCTGCGCGGTGAGCGCGGCACGGAAATCGCGCCGTCCGGGCAGGCGCAGTTCGGCCTCCTGCTCCCACAGTGCTAGCGGCTGGTCCCCGCGTGAGAGATCTTCTCGCTTTTTGGCGACAATACGGGCCAGAATATCTGGAACGGTATCGATCAAAGGTGATTCTTTTATCGTATCAGACAGGGTCTGGAAGTGGCTCGTTTGCCTTACCGGAGCCCCACCTCGGAAAAGCGAATAGACAGTACACCGCTCCTCCTGTCTCCATCAAACTCCGAGATCCGTACTGCATTCTGCCGCAGCAGTTCCTCGATCACACGGAGTGGAAAATCGCATTCCACCAGGTGGATCACCTTCGGAGGCCACCCCAGTTGCCGGCTCATTTCCACAAAGTCGGAGTCGGTAGTGAGGATCGTATAATCCAGTTCCTTGGCCCATTGCCAGTTGACGCCATCGGAAGCTTGCTTCAAACCGACGTCTCGCACATGAATCATACCCGGACATCGCGAAGCCAGTCGCTGGATCAGGCGGGGGACAGATTCTCGTCGAGGAGCAGGTTCACCCGAGTTTCGCTTTACGGCCGGTCTCGGAGGCGAACTGGTAGACGGCAGGGAAATCGTTCTTTTGCAGGTCCGGGTGTTCATCCAGAATCTGAGACTCGGTCATTCCCGCACCGAGCCACCCGAGGACATCCCAGACCGTGATGCGCAAGCCTCGGATACAGGGTTTGCCACCGCGTTTCCCGACCTCGACCGTGATTCTTCCGGCTGCTGCTGGCATGGTCTTCATCACTCGGTATGACATGGGCAAAACCGGGCCGGCTAAACCGCTAAACGACTACTCTGCCTGAGATCAGCACCGTTTAGCGCACCTTTCCGTCCCACCTCAGCCCGATGCGCCATAGCCGCGGGGCGCCGATGTTCGGAGTGGGCGTGAACGCCGTATAAAACTGGCGATTCAGCGCATTTTCCAGCGTCGCTTCCGCCGAAAGCGAACGCGCCACGTGTTGGCGCAGCACCAATTGCAGCGTCGCGTAGCCGGGCAGATGGAACTGGTTCAGATCGTCGTCGAACTGATACGCGTAGCTGTGCAGCCCTACCGTTGCCAGCGTGCCCGAACGCTGCCAAGTCACTTGCGCCGTACCCTGATGCTTCGGGATCTGCGCCACGCGGAAGCCCGTCACATAGCGCGAATCCACGAACAGGTACTGCAACTCGCCCGTGAACTGCCCGTAGCGTTGCCGGAAGTCCGCCTCCATTCCGCGACTGAGTGCGGCTGCCGCATTGGCGCGCTGGCGCACAATCGCGTTCGCTGAACTGGAAAGCGTCACGTTCGTGATCAGGTTATTCAGCTCGTTGCGAAAGCCCGTGACACGAAACGTGGAATTCTCGCCGACCCAATCCGCGCCCACCTCGGCGCCCCACAAAGTCTCGGGAATCAGCAGCGGATTCGCCTGCGTGGTCGTGTTGCCCGCCTTGAACGTGCGGTACAACTCGTTCAGCGTGGGCGCGCGGAAACTGCGATACACACTGCCGCGGGCGCGCAAGCTCTTCTTGCCCGCCACAAAGCCGCCGCTCGGGCTGAGGAACGTCTTGCCTCCCTGCCCGGTGAAACTGTGGCGCAGGCCACCGAAGAGTTTCAAGGGTCCCAGCGTGGCATCGCCCTGCGCGTAGACTCCATGCTGCAACTGCGTGCCGCCCGCCACGCGCAACCCGCTCGGCACCAGGTGGTCCGTGTCCCAGCCCTCCACGCGATTCACGTCCGCGCCGCCGAAGAGGTTCCACTTCATCTCGTGGTGTTGCCACAGGAACGCCCCGCCCACCGCGCTGCTCGGGACCGTCTGCGTATAACTCAGAGTCTCTGTCTTGCGGCCCGCCGGCACGGAAGTGAAGGTGCTATGAAAGCCCTCCTGCGTGTGGAAGCCCACCAGCGAGATCCAATCGTGCGCGAATTCGTGCACGTAGCGCAGCGAGACCGTGCCTTCGCCCGTGGAGTTGTGGCCGAGCAC
>CAIRBY010000618.1 GCA_903876865.1 uncultured Acidobacteriia bacterium | reverse complement strand
CTGTGGAGCTCGTCGAACGCGCGGTCCGGAACAGCAGCAAGACGCGCGACACGATCCTGGACCCGTTTGGTGGGTCTGGCACCACGGTCATCGCGTGCGAGAAGGCGGGCCGACAGGCGCGCGTGATGGAGTTGGACCCGAAATACTGCGACGTTATCGTGCGCAGGTGGCAGGCATTCGCCGGCGGTGTGGCGGTGCTTGAGGGCACGAGCGAATCGTTTGATGCGATCGCGGCGCAGAGGGTGGCAGCGTGACGGGGCTCTCCGCCAGAGGGTACGCGCGCGTCCGCGGCGTCAGTCACGTGGCGGTCTTGAAGGCGATCAAGAACAAACGGATCACTCTGGAGCCGGATGGCAGTATCGATCCGATCCGCGCGAACCAGGAATGGGAACGGAACACGTTCGCCGGTAAGACGGTAACGCCGGCGCCGGCCCTTGAGACTGGGCGCGGCCCAGGCGCTGGCGCTAGCGAGCTCTCGCTGATGTTCCAGAAGGGAAAGGTCAAGGAGCAGTTTTTCAAGGGCCAGATCGCGGAGTTGGAATTCAACCAGCGGAACGGCAAGTTGATCGAGGTCACCGCCGCCGGCGAGTACGCCTCGGCAGTGTCCAACATCATCCGTGACCAGGTGTCCGCGTGGCCGGACAGGCTGACTCCGATGCTGGCAGCCACAAATGACGAGACGGCAATCCATCGCATCCTGACCAGGGAAGGCGACGCGTTGTTGCGCAAGGTCTCCAAGGCAATTCAGGACGCTGGCTATTAGATGGGCACCCCGGGAACATTTTCGATGTACAAGGTCGGCGCAGATGCGATGCTTCCCCCACGGGAGATCACGGTGTCTCAGTGGTCGGATGAGAACATCGTCCTGGCGGGCGCGGCCGCGGCAGAGCGCGGGCAGTGGCAGACGCGCCCGTACCAGCGAGAGCCGATGGACGTCCTCAGCCCGTCGCACCCGTGCAAGATGGTGGTGCTGATGGGCGCGGCCCAGATGCTCAAGACCAGCGTGCTGGTGAACTTCCTGGGCTTCATCGCGGACGTGGATCCGGGACCGGTGCTGGTGGTAGAGCCCCGCAGCGAGGACGCCAAGGCACTCTCGAAGGATCGCGTGGCGCCGATGTTCCGCAACACGCCGTGCCTGCGCGGGAAGCTGGCCGCGGTCAAGTCGCGTGACTCCAACAACACGGCGCTGCACAAGGTCTTCACCAACGGCTCCGGGCACATCACCTTCACCGGGGCGATTTCCCCGTCTGGCCTGGCCATGCGCCCGATCCGGTACCTGCTGCTGGACGAGGTGGACCGTTACCCGGCGAGTGCGGGGACTGAAGGCGATCCGGTGTCTCTGGCAGAGAGGCGCACTGGCGAGTTCGAGCGCAACAAGAAGATCGTCATGTGTTCGACGCCGACTGTAGACGGGGCCAGCCGTATCCAGAAGGCGTGGAACGAGAGTGACCAGCGGGAGTTCTTCGTCCCGTGCCCGCTGTGCAACCACTTCCAAGTGCTTATCTTCGGTGGCGGCGCGACAGGCGGCGGGCTGGTGTGGCCAGAGGGCGAGCCGGAGAAGGCAGCGTACTGCTGCGAGAACTGCCACAAAGAGATTCCCCACCACCAGAAGACTTGGATGGTGGAGCGCGGAGAGTACCGCGCGCAGAACCCCGGATCGGCAATTCCGGGCTTCCGTGTGTCGCAGTTGATCTCTCCGAAGCGGGCGTGGGGAACGATCGCCATGGAGTTTCTGGCGGCGAAGAAGTCGCCTGAGACGCTCAAGGCGTTCCTGAATACCGTCCTGGCGGAACTGTGGGCAGAACGCGGGTCGGCGCCCGATTGGGAAAAGGTCTACCTGCGCCGGGAAAATTACGAACTTGGTGTGGTCCCGTTGGGCGGGCTGATCCTGGTGGCCGGCGTGGACGTTCAAGACGACCGCCTCGAGGTGGAGATCAAGGCATGGGGACGTGGCAAGGAGTCGTGGTCGGTGGACTACCGCGTGATTCAGTTGCCGGACCAGAGTGGCCAAGCAATCAAGACGTCGGCGCCCGAGGTCTGGCAGGAGCTTGAGGCGGTGCTGGCCAAGGACTGGCCGTGCGCAGCCGGCGGGACCATGCCGATCATGGCGATGGCGATCGACTCCGGATTCCGGCCGCAGATGGTTTACGAGTTTGCCGCGCGCCATCCGCAGCCCGCGCACGGGCCAGCCGGCGACGCGATCGTGGCGCCCAGGACCGTGATCCCGACCAAGGGAACGGACAACGCGTTCAAGTTGCTGGCGTCGGTGTCGAGCACGGACGCCGCGCGGAAACGCCAGAACGTGCGGATCTGGAGTATCGGAACCCACTGGGCAAAACAGGAGTTTTACGACTGGCTGCGCCTGGCGCTGCCGACCGATCCCGACGAAACATTCCCCGCTGGTTACGCGCACTACGCATACGGCGACGACCAGTTTTACAAGGGCCTCTGTTCTGAAAGCCGGGTGGTGCGGGCGACCAGCAACAAGGTCGAGTGGATCAAGGATCCCAACGTCCGCAACGAGCCATTGGACCTGGCTGTGCTCTGTCGCGCGGCTGCGGCGGTCTGCGGGCTGGACCGCTTTACGGATGCGGACTGGGCTGCGGCGGAGGGCTCGGAGACGCCGACGCCGGTGCGCAGCAGCACAAACGATTTCTGGGGCGGCGGCGATGGCGCCGGACTCGGCACTGGCCGCCGGAGTTGGTTCTAGATGCTCAACCTGACAGAACTTCAGTCGATGAGAGACGCACTGCAGCGCGCCATGTTCCTGGGCGCGCGGCGCGTGCAGTACGCCACCAGCGTGGTTGACTATAACTCCCCACAGGAACAGCAGATCGCGCTCGGTAACCTCGACGCGGAGATCGCCAAACAGTCGGCGACCGCGCCGTCGACCTTCACGGTGGCAGTTCACAGCAGGGAATGATGAACGCCATCGATAAGATGATCGGGTACTTCTCGCCGGAGCGAGGCTACCGTCGCGCACAGTATCGCGCGGCGACTGAGGTCTTTGCTTACGACGGCGCCAAGGCTGGCCGGCGCACGGATGGCTGGTACGCGGCCGGCGGCGACGCCAACACCGAGATCGGCGCCGGCCTGCTGGTGCTCCGAAACCGATCGCGGGAACTCCTGCGCAACAACCCGTACGCGACTAAGGCGATTGCGGAATTGGTGGGCAACACGGTCGGTACCGGCATCGTGCCGCAGGCGAAGACGGGCAACCCATCACTCGACGCGCTCATCGATGCGGAGTGGCCCTACTTTGCAGAGAACTGCGACCCGGGTGG
>CAIRBY010000617.1 GCA_903876865.1 uncultured Acidobacteriia bacterium | reverse complement strand
TCCGGCCCCGTCGGACTCCAGATCGTCCGCAATTTCCTGGAGCTCGCCCTATGAAAGATCGTCCAGTTGGACAGGCCAGGCGGCCTGTCCGACTCTCTCAACGACCGGCCGGGAGGCCTGTCGCATTCTCTCAAAGACAGGCCAGGCGGCCTGTCCGACTCTCTCAACGACCGGCCGGGAGGCCTGTCCTACCATGCTAGCCAAGCGCATCATCCCCTGCCTCGATGTAACCGGCGGACGCGTCGTCAAAGGAGTGAACTTCGTCAATCTCCGCGACGCTGGCGACCCCGTCGAGCTGGCCGAACGCTACAACCGCGATGGCGCCGATGAACTGGTCTTCCTCGACATCACCGCCTCCAGCGACGCCCGTGAAATCATGGCCGGCGTGGTCGCGCGCACCGCGCGCAAGGTCTTCATCCCGCTCGCAGTCGGAGGCGGCATCCGCAGCATCGCCGACGCGCGCCACATCCTGATGTCGGGCGCCGATAAGGTCAGCGTCAACACCGCCGCCGTCCGGCGGCCCGAACTGATCTCTGAACTGAGCCGCGAATTCGGCGCACAGGCCGTAGTTCTTGCCATCGACGCGCGCCGCCATGCGCCCGGCCAATGGCACGTCTTCACCCGCGGCGGCCGCGACGATGAGGGCATGGACGCCGTAGCCTGGGCTGCGCAAGGCGAAGCCCTCGGCGCCGGCGAAATTCTGCTCACTTCCATGGATACCGATGGCGTCCAGACCGGGTTCGATTGCGCCCTCACCAAAGCCGTGTCTCAGGCGACCCACATCCCCATCATCGCCAGCGGCGGCGCTGGCACGCCCGAACATTTCGTCCGCGTCCTCACCGAAGGCTGCGCCGATGCCGCGCTCGCCGCGTCCATCTTCCACTACGGCACCTACACCGTGAATTCGCTGAAAGAGGAGTTAGACAAGCGCGGCATTCCCGTGCGTGTAACCGCATGATCATCCCCTGCATCGATCTCATGGACGGCAAGGTCGTCCAACTGGTTCAAGGTCGCGACAAGGCGCTCGAAGGCGGCACGCCGGATGAAATGTTGCGCCAGTTCGCCGCCTTCCCGCAGATTCAGGTCATCGACCTCGATGCCGCCCTCGGCCGCGGCTCGAATGACGATCTCGTCCGCCAGATTGCGAGCAAGGCCGTCTGCCGCATCGGCGGCGGCGTGCGCAGCGTGGTTCGCGCCCAAGCCCTGCTCGCGCAAGGAGCCCACCGCATCATCGTCGGCACCAGCGCCTTCACCGGTAACGGCATCAACACTTCGTTGCTGGGCGCACTCTGCGACGCCGTGGGCCGCGAACGCCTGCACATCGCCCTCGATTCCAAGGGCGGACGCATTGCCATCAAAGGCTGGCAGGAATCGCTCGATATCACCGCGGAAGAGGTGTTGGCGCAACTCGAACCTTACTGCTCCGGCTTCCTCTGCACCTACGTGGATAAGGAAGGCATGATGCAGGGCACGGACCTGGAGTGGTTCCGCCGCCTGCGCGCCGCCACCTCGC
>CAIRBY010000616.1 GCA_903876865.1 uncultured Acidobacteriia bacterium | reverse complement strand
TATAGATCTGCTGGAAGATCTCGCCGACCCGTTCGGCAGCCCATTCCTCAAGATCGATATCGCCTTTCGCTTTCACTTCCAGTACGACTTCGGCGCCGCCGAGGCGGCACTCCACGGCGGTGATGCGCTGCTCGCGCCGGCGGTCCAGATTGTCGGCCAGGCGCAGCACTGGAATCATCATCATGAGCATGCGCCGCTCCTCCGCGGAGAGGGCCTGATAGACGCCGTGCAGTGAGTTGGGGAGCGCCTTCCGGTGGTAGCGGCAAAGCGCCGCGATCAGATACCGCTCGCGGCCGGTGAAGCCGGCCATATCAGAATTCGAGACCACGTAGTAGGAGTGCTTGTGATGGCTGACGGAACTGATGTAGTGGCCCACGTCATACAGATAGGCTGCGGCTTCAAGGAGCTTGCCGCATCCCGAGGGCAGCATATGCAGCGGCTGGAGCGCGGTGAATAGCAGATTAGAGATATCGGCGACCTTGCGCGCATGCTCCGGCAACACGCCGTAGCGGCGTCCCAGTTCCTCCACTTCGCGGCGCTGTTCGCGGCTGAGGCGGGAGCGTTCCGCACCCACGTTGCGCGCGGCCAGATCCGCAATGATGCCATCGCGCACGCCGGCGCGCGAGTAGTGGAACGCGGGCAACTGGAACTCTTCCAGGAACTGCAGCAGCACGGCTACGCCGGGCACGATGATCTCCGCGCGGCGCGGTCCGATACCGGTGATCCGGCGGCGGCCGGCGAGGCCTTCGCCTGCGATCCTGGCATAGAGTTTCCGCACCTGCGGTGTGGCAACGCAGGCGCGATCGATCTCGTCACGCTTGGTTTTTGGCGACCGCGCGACGGCGCTGGCGACAGCGCTGGCCGTGGCCGACGTGGCGATGGCGCGGTCCCAGCCGGCGTTGCCAAGCCGGCGTACCACGGGTTCCAGCTTGGCCTGAATGTACTCGTGCATCTGGTGCAACTGGCGCTGTTCGGGCGGGTCTTTCGTCAGGAAGGACTCCTTCAGGCGCACGGCGCCAAGGGGCTTGGAGTAACCTTCGACCAGCCTGCCGCGATCGGCCGCGATGATCTCTGCGCTGCCGCCGCCGATATCGAGAATGAGTACGCGCTTATCCTGCTGCGGCCAACTGCTCTCCACGCCGAGGTGAATCAGGCGCGCCTCCTCGCGGCCGGAGATGATGTCCACTGGTGCTCCGGCGGCCTCGGTGGCGCGCCCCAGGAACTCGCGCTGGTTGCGCGTGTCGCGAATCGCGCTGGTGGCCACTACGCGCACGCCCACCACATCCAACTTGCTGTAGAGTTCGCGCATGCGGGTGAGCACGGCGCAGGTTGCCTTCAGCGACTCTTCGCTCACGGCGCCGGTGCGGAAGACGCTTTCGCCCAGGCGGGTCACTTCGCGATCGGAGGCGAGGATTTTCGTGGGGACGCCGGGAAGCACTTCGGCAGTCTCCATGCGGATGGAGTTGCTGCCGATGTCGATTGCGGCGTAGCGGGGCACGCCTTCCATTCTATCGGGCTGCTCCGCTGGGCTGGTACCATGAAAATCGCTGATGCAGATCTATCTTCTTCGTCACGGCATCGCGGAAGAGCCTCAAGCCGGCCGCGCGGATTCGGAACGTGCGCTGACCTCCGAGGGGCGCGACAAACTGCGCCGCGTGCTGAAGCGGGCACGCACGGCGGACCTCGACCCCGGATTGATACTCTCCAGCCCCTACCGGCGCGCGCGGGAGACTGCGGAAGTGGCGGCCGAGGTGCTCGCATACGAAGGGGAGATTGTGCGCACGCCTGTGCTGGTGCCGGAAGCGAATCCGGCAGATGTGTGGGCGGAGATCCGCAAGCGTCCCAACGAGCGCTCGATCCTGCTGGCGAGCCACGAGCCGCTGATGAGTTCGCTGGGCGCGTTCCTGCTGAACAGTCCGGCGCTGGTGATCGATATGAAGAAGGGCGCGCTGATCCGCATCGATTGCCTGCGACTGGGACCGGCGCCGACGGGAATCCTGAAATGGATGTTGACGCCGGGAGCCTGCATCGAATGAACTTCGCCAAAGCCACTGCCAAGTATGAGGCCTGGCTCGCGCGCCATCTCCGGATGGTGAGCGCGGACCTGGAATTCAAGCACGCGCAGATGCGGATTGCGCCGTTTCCGTTTCTGCGCGCGACTTTCTATCGCTGGGCGCAGTTGTGGCCGGCGGTCTGTGCTGGGGCTGCCAAAGCGCCGCGCGTGCTGGCGGTGGGCGATCTGCACGTGGAAAATTTCGGAACCTGGCGCGATGTGGAAGGCCGGTTGATCTGGGGCATCAACGATTTCGACGAGGCGTGGCGCCTGCCGTACACGATCGATCTGGTGCGGCTGGCCACGAGCGCGCTGATGGCGGGTATGAGTTGCGATACCAAGCATGCCATCGCGGCGATCCAGGCCGGTTACAGCGAGGCACTGGCTGCGGCAGGCAAGCCGTTCGCGCTGGCCGAGCATCATCCGGTCCTGCGCGCGATGGCCACGGCGAGGCTTCACGAACCCAATACCTACTGGGAGAAGTTGCATGCGTTGGCGAGCATTGCGGGCAAACCACCCGCGGGCGCGGTGAAGGCGGTGGCACGGATGATGCCCGAGGCGGGGATTGCGTGCCGTTGGGCGCACCGCGTGGCGGGCCTGGGAAGTCTGGGCCGCGAACGGTATGTGGCGCTGGGAGAGTGGCGCGGCGGCAGCATTGCCCGGGAAGCCAAGGCGCTGGCACCCTCGGCGGCCTTCTGGGCGGAGGAAGGGACCGGCACGGCGCCGATTCTGTATCAGGAGATTCTGGATTCGGCGGTGCGCTGCCACGATCCGTTTGTGCGCTTTCAGAAGCGCTGGATCGTGCGACGCCTCGCGCCGGATTGTTCGCGCATCGAACTTTCCGCCATGCCCAAGGAGAGGGACGAACTGCGCCTGCTTCATGCGATGGGCTTCGAGACGGCCAATGTCCATCTGGGCAGCGGCAAGGCGAGCGTACTGGCTGCCGATCTGAAAAAACGTCCGCGCAATTGGCTCTACACGGCGGCGAAAGCTATGCAGAAAACGGTGGAGGCGGACTTCCGCGAGTACAGCGCGAAGCAGGGCGTCGCGAAATAGCACAAAGCGAATTAGCGAGGGGCAGCGCTATTCGACCCGGTAATTCGGGGCTTCCTTGGTGATGATGACGTCGTGCACGTGGCTCTCGCGCAAGCCGGCGGAAGAGACGCGGATGAAGCGCGCCTTCTGCTGCAGTTCGGGAATATCGTGCGCGCCGACGTAGCCCATGCCGCTGCGCAACCCGCCGACCAACTGATAGGCCAGATCGGCGAGCGGACCCTTGGCGGCCACGCGGCCCTCGATGCCTTCCGGAACGAGTTTGCCGCCGGCTTCCTGCGCGTAACGGTCGCTGGAACCCTGCGCCATGGCGCCCATGGAGCCCATGCCGCGATAGGTCTTGAAGGTGCGTCCCTGGAAGAGGATGGTTTCGCCTGGGCTTTCATCGGTGCCGGCGAGCAGGCTGCCGATCATGACACAATCCGCGCCCGCCGCAATCGCCTTGGTGATGTCGCCGGAATACTTAATGCCGCCATCGGCAATCAGCGGAACGCCGCCCTCGCGGGTGGCGCGGGAGCATTCGCTGATGGCGCGGATCTGGGGCACGCCCGCGCCCGAGACCACGCGGGTGGTGCAGATGGAGCCGGGGCCGATGCCGACTTTGATGCCGTCCACCCCGAGCGCGATCAATTCGCGCGCGCCCTCGTAGGTGGCCACGTTGCCGGTGATCAGTTGCACGCCGGGCAGTTTGCTCTTGATGGTCTTGACGGCGTTGAGAACGCGCAGGCTATGGCCGTGCGCGGTATCGATCGCGAGTACGTCTACTTTGCGGGAGACCAGTTCCTGGGCGCGCTCGAGGAAATCCCCGGTGGCGCCGATGGCGGCGCCCACGCGCAGCCTGCCCTGGCTATCCTTGGCGGAGCTGGGGTACTTCAGTTTCTTCTGAATGTCCTTGACGGTGATCAGGCCTTTGAGCGCGAAGTGCTCGTCCACCACCAGCAACTTCTCTACGCGATGCTTGTGAAGGATGGCTTCGGCCTGTTCGAGGGTGGTGCCCACGGAGACGGTGACCAGGTTTTCCTTGGTCATGACTTCGGAGATGGGCAGGTCGAAACGATTTTCAAAACGGAGGTCGCGGTTGGTCAGGATGCCGACGAGGACGCCGTTCTTGGTGACGGGGACGCCGGAGATGCGGTAGCGCTGCATGAGCGCCTGCGCGGCGTAGATGGGCTCATCCGGGCCGATCGTGATCGGGTCCACGATCATGCCGCTCTCACTGCGCTTGACGCGGTCCACTTCTTCCGCCTGGCGCTCGATGGGCATGTTGCGATGGACGATGCCGATACCGCCCTGCTGTGCGAGCGCGATGGCCAGATGCGACTCCGTCACGGTATCCATGGCGGCGGAGACGATCGGGATGTTGAGGCCAATTTCCCGGGTCAGGTTGGTGCGGGTGTCGACCTCGGCAGGCACCACTTCGCTGCGGGCCGGTTCGAGAAGAACGTCATCGAAAGTAAGACCCTCAGGGAGCATGTCTTGAATCATAGGATTCCTCCCATGATACCGTAAGGCGCCCGCAGTCCCGGTGTCACCGTTGGCGTCAGGGCCGGTGTCGCAGTTGGTCTCAGCCCCGGTGTCAGCCTCGGTGTCAGCCCCGGTGTCAGCCTCGTTGTCCGGCCAATAGCACCAACTCGTCCAGATAGGAGCGAGTCGCTTCGATCTCGCGCAGGACGTCGGCATTGCCCGCGGCGGTTTCGTGCGCATTGGCTGCGTTGTTCTGGGTCACCATCTGCATGCGCGCGATCGCTTCCCCGATTTGCCTGACGCCACGCGCCTGTTCCTCGCTGTTGGTGGCGATGGCGGAGACCAGGTTGCCGACGCTGCCGATGGTGCCGGAGACTTCGCCGAAGCTCCGGTTCGCCTCCGAGACCAGACCCACGCCTGCGCTCACGCTGGCGAGAGTCTTTTCCACGATCGAAGCCGAATTCCTGGCGGCTTCGGCGGCGCGTTGGGCGAGCGAGCGGACCTCGTTGGCGACTACGCTGAAGCCCGCGCCCGCCGCGCCCGCCCGCGCCGCCTCCACGGCGGCATTCAAGGCCAGAATGTTGGTGTTGAAGGCGATTTCATCGGAGCTTTTGAGGATAGCCTGCAATTCCTTGCTGGAGCGGGAGACTTCGTCCATGGACTCCAGCAGGCTGGAGACCACGGCGGTGCTGTTTTCGACTCTCTTCCGAGCCTCGACCATCAACTGGTCGGCCTCTGCCGCCTGATCCGCGTTCTTGCGCGTAGTGACGCCAATCTCTTCGAGCGAGGCCGAAGTCTCCTGGATCACCGCTGCCTGTTCCTGCGCATCGTGAGCGACCCGGTTGCCCGATTCGGCTGCGTGGGTGGAAGAGTTGGCCGCGGTCTCTGCCGCTTCGCGCACGCCGTGGATGGCTCGCAGGACGGGTGCGACCACGCTGCGGCGAATCGTCAGGTTGACGATTAGAATGGCCAGAATCAGCGTGCCGGCAAAGACCCCGAGAGTAAAGTGGCGCTGCCGGCTGGACGCCTCGCGCAATTCGCCGATCTGTTGGCGCAGGTCGTCAGAGAACTGCGAGCGTGCGGCGGAGAGTGCGTTCTTGAGGCCTTCGGTGCGCTGTCCCAGTTCCTGCACGCGGGATTGCATGCCGGCGTCCAGGTTGGCGGGGTTGGAGAGTACGGCGCCATAGACCGTGGCGGCGTCGGCGAAGAAGCGTTCGAAGTTCCGTGTCAGTTGCCGCACCGAGGAGGAGCGTTCCGGTAGAAGACCCGGCGCTTGCGCTACGGAGTTCAACGCTGTCAGCACGGCTCGCCCTTGCTCCACGGCCTTTTCGAAGGCCCCCGCGTCCTGCATGAGGACCGCGTCACCGAATCCCTTAACGGCCTGCTGGAAACTGCTCTCCGCCTGCTGGCTCAACTGCGCCGCCGGAAAAAGCGCGTCCGAAGTGACGGCCAACCTGGTCTCGGTGCGCGTGCCCTGTACCTGGCCCACAATCGTCAATACGACGAATCCCAAAATGAAGATACAGATGCTGCGCCAGATCCTTGCCGACATGCTGGTGGTACGCGTCAAGATACACCTCGCTCTATTTCACTTCCAGTATTTTGGCGTCCGCCACGGCGGTCCCGGCACTGACGTAGCCGATCGCACCCTTGGTCTTCGCCACGTAAGCAGCCACTTCCGCATCGCCCGCCAGAATCTTCGGCATTGCGCCTTTGCCGGTGAATACCAGGCTGCGGAAATACATGTCGAGCGCCGCCTCCGTCTTGCCCAGGTACTCTTTCAAAAACTGGGTATGCGCGGCCCCGCCTTTTTCGAGCACGGGTTCCACATGACTGCCGTCTTCGAGGGAAGTTTTGGTGGCGAGGAAGACGCGTTTCAGGTCGTCGGCGGAGATGGAAGTGACTTTGACACTGGAGTTGGCGATCACCTTCACATCGGCGGCGCGCAGCCACTGTGCGGCGCATGCGAGCAATATACCAAACGCTACATGTTTGAGTTTTTTCATGGGTTACTCCTGGCGTTTCTTCTCCACTCGCCTACAGGTTGAAGCCCGTACGGATGACGAGCATATTGGTGCTCGGTTTGAGGCCCTGGGGGTTCGAGGCCGGATAGAAGCCATGGGCGGAATACGTGTCTCCGTAGCCATCCATGAAGTGCCCCTCCACCTTGACATGCCAGTGCTTCGTGACGTCGAACCGGGCGGTGACTGCCTGGTCAAAAATGTGCGTGGCGCCGGGGCTTGGGTCCTGGGGAGCATTCACGTAATAGCGTGAGTTGTATGCGCCCATCTCAAGCCAGTGCGAGAGGCGGTAGGCGGCGGAGACGAAGAATCCCTGGTCGCCGAATTCGTTCCCCTTCATGATGTAAAAGGGGGAGGCGTAGGTCAGGATCTCATAGTGCTTGCGGTACTCTCCGGCGAGGTGCAGTTTGCCGCGCGAGTAATCGGCATAGCCGGCGGCGATGCGCAGCGGCGGGTCCGTATCGATGCGGAAGTAGAGCCCTCCGGTGCCTGCCAGCGTGCCATCGATTCCCATGCGCTGGTGCATGTAGGAACCGCCGAGCATCAGGCCCGCGACGGGTGTGGTCCATCGAACGTCGGCTCCATACAAAGATCGCCTTACGTCTTTGAAGGGCACGGTGTCCACAGCCGAAAAGTAGTAGCCCGAGTACTTGCTGTCGCGGCTCATGCCGCCATAGGCCGTGTAGCTGACGCTGCCCGCTTTCCGCAGCGACACCTCGCCATAAATATCGGCGCCCTCATGGGAAATGGTCGCGTCGCGCAAATCCAGCGGATAGATCGATTGCGGCAATAGCGCCCAAGTGTGCAGGAAGCCCATGTCCTGGGTATCGTTGTAGAGACCAAGGCTGGTCTTGACCTTGCCGCCGCGGATGCCGAACCAGTCACGGAACCGGTAGTCCACTACGGCCCAGTCCAATTGTGGATGCCACCTACCCAACTCGCCGACATTGCTGGTATAGAACTGGGCGCCGACGCGGAGTTTGTCGCCGATCTGGGTGGACAGATTGACGCCGGCATCGGTCATGGCGAAACTGCCACCGCTGGTCTTCATGGTCAGGAAGTTGTTCTGATCGGAGGAGACAAAGCCCTGCGAGAGGAACGCGTGCGCCTGAAATGGGTGCCCGTCGATGGAGAACTGGGCGTGGAGAGACAGCGTGCTCACGAAAAGCGCGCCGACGAGTTGGATTTTCGATATACGGCTCACAGGATAGCTCCCTTGGGTTGCACGATTGGGTTGCACGAATGGGTTGACTCGCCAGCGACGGCGGTCTACAGCGAGCCCATGTGAGCCTTATCGGAAGGGAGTACGGGAAGCTTGAGGGGATTCCCTGAAATCACGCGGAAAACTGGCTCAATCCCTGGGTTTCGGCGACGTGTGCTCCAGGCAGGCGGAAGCTGAAGCGCGCGCCGCGGCCGGGTTCGGATTCGACCCACATATCGCCGCCGTGATCGAGCACGGTCTGGCGGGAGAGCGCGAGTCCGAGGCCGAGGCCATTGCGCTTCCCGGCGCTGACGAAGGGCTGGAAGAGTTGCGCACGGATCTCCGGCGCGATGCCGGGTCCGGTGTCTTCCACATGGACGACGGCAGCGCCCGCGACCAGTTCCGCGGTGATGCGGACCAAGCCACCGCCATCGATAGCTTCGAGGGCGTTGGCGATGAGGTTCACGAAGAGGCGCTCGACGCGGCTGCGTTCGAGGGCGACTTCCAGTTCCGCGGGAACATCCAGCGCGAGTTCCACGCCCTGCTGTTCGGCGGTGGCGGCTAGCGACTCGCAGGCGGCGGCGGCGACTTCGCGGAGGCGGCACACTTCCACCGAGTTCTGTTTGCCGCGGGAGACGTTGAGCAAGTCCTGCAAGAGTTCCTGGATGCGCCGCGAGGCGCGGTAGATATTCCCGGCGAGGCGTTTGACGTTGGCGGGGGGAAGGTCCGCATCGACCAGCATTTCGGCGCCGCCGTAGATGGCCGCGAGGGGATTGCGCAGGTCGTGCACGATGGAGCCGGAGAGGCGGCCGATGGTGGAGATGCGCTCCTGCCGGATCAGGTCTTCGCGCGCCTGGCGGATGCTGGCGCACATCAGATTGAAGGTGCGGGCGAGGCGGCCCATTTCGTCATCGCTGGTGACGGGGACTTCGATGGCGTAGTTCTGGCGGGCTACTTCGGCGGCGGCGCGGTCCAGGCGCTCCACCGGTTCCACGATCCGGCGCGCCAGCACATACGTGAGCGCGAAGCCCACGAGAATGGCGCCGAGCCAAAGCAGCACGATATTGGAGGAGAGGCCGGCGATGCGGCGGTGGGCATTCTCAAACGAACGGAGGATGCAGATCTTGCCGACTTCATGGCCCATCATGTCGAGCAGCGGCGTTTCGAAGTGCGCGTACTCGACCACGCCGTCGCTGACCCGGTTCTGCGGTGTGCTGCCGCTGAGATGCCCCATCACGGCGTTGGTGGCGCGCGGGTTCAAAGTGGACGCGATCACGCCGGAGGGGGTCACGAAGAGGAACTCGCTGCGGGTGGCGTCTTTCAGGCGCTGGGCCACGATGGCGTCCACGCGTTCCCCGGCGACGAGGACGTTCAACAGGTCCTGGTGTCCCGCCCCGGATTGCACGTAAACGGGGGTGACGGAGAGGTGATAGAGTTCGCCCGCTTCCAGGAAGAAGCCGGAGGATTGTTGTGGAAAGCGTCCGGCGGCGGCGCGCACCAGGTCCAGATCGTTGCGCAGGGACGGCGCGGTGACGCCTCCCAGGGAAGCGATCACGACGCCGCGCGGGTCGGTGACCAGAAAGACTCCGGCGGAGGTGGAGATGCGCGACCAGAGTTCGCCCGCGCTATCGCGGATGGTGGCTTCATCGCCGGTGCCGAAGGCGGCGCGCACGTCGGACATGCTGGCGAGCAGGCGGCTGACGGAATTGAGCAGATCCGTGCGCGCATCCCACAACGAGGCGTAGGCGTGGAAGCTGCCCTGCACCTCGGCTTCCAGGCTGTCCGACATGGTTTTGGTGATGTTGCGGAGCACGATCTCGCCGGTGATGCCGAACAGGAAGGTGATCGCGACCGAAGTCGAGAGCATGATCTTGGTGAGCAGCGAGAGATGGGAGAAGCGGAATTTCATTGCTTCGCAGCTCCCGGATACGTGCCGTCGCCGGCAACGGAGGGATAGGCCACGCCGTGCTTGTTGAGGTGCGGCGAGGGGATGAAGCCGGTTTCCGAGATCGAGATCAGGGGCAGGGTGAGTCCGCCTTCGGGAACGGTGATGCGGCGCTCCAGGAACTTGAGGTTTTCCGGTAAGGCGCGTTCGTGGAAGAGGTGCAGTTGGTAGTCGCCGGGGGGTACACCCGTGATGGAGTACTTGCCGCTGCCGGGCGTCACCGTATACCAGGGCGTATTCACCACGGCGATGATGGCGCTCATGGCGGAGTGGATATTGCAGAAGACGCGCACGATGCCGGCGTGTTTGAAGGTGACGCTTTTGGAGGTGCGCGGCGGATAGAGGCCCACATCGAAGGGCTGGCCGCTGAAATTGGAAAAGGCGTTATGGAAGATCAGGTCGAGATTGGGAAGGTCCACGGTGCCTCCCACGGGAAGCGCCACCACGTGGGGTTGAAACTGCTTGTCGCGCTGCTGCATTTCGACGTGGCGCTGGGGCAGGGGCGTGGCGGCGCGGTCCACGGGTTCGAGCCAGAGCACGACGCCGGCGTAGTCCTTGTGCTTGCGCACGGCCGCATCCTTCGAATTGGTCAGTTCGATCTCGCCCGCGACACCGGCCGCGAAGCAGAGAGAGAACGACACGCTAAAACAGGTAAGCCAGCGCCAGATCATAGTGGTTATTGATTCGCACTCCCTGCCCGAGATAGAGCGTACGCAACTGGGTGGCCTCGATGCCGGCCAGAACATTGGGCGCGAGTTTGAAATAGGCGTTGCCGCCGAAGAGCAGATTCTTGCCGATGAGGCCGGGGCCGAGATCCGCGTTGCGATCGTCCACCTGGCCGGTGAAAAAGTGGAAGTCGAGGCGGGGCAGGGTGTGCAGGGTGAACTGGCCCCAACCGCCGCGACTGCCGATGGTGCGCCCGCCGGATTTCGAGATCGTATAGGCTTGCCGGGTGCCGCTGCCGAGGCCCGCCACATTCTGCCCGGAATAGAAGACGCCGGTGAATTCGAGCCGCTTGGACGGGTTCACGAACCAGTCTAGTGAGTAGAGGTTGGAGGGGATGGAGAAGCCTCCGGCGTGGGTGGTGCTGGCGTGGAAGCCGGCGGCGAATTCCAGGCGGCGGCCCTCATCGAACTTGTGGTGGAAGTTGAAGCGGCCTTCGGCCGAGGGGCGCACCGTTTCGAACGTGCCGGAGCCGAGGGAGGGGCCGATCTCGCGCGTCTGCACGGCGCCGATTTGGGCGCGGATGCCGGTGTTCGGCGTGAAGGCCAGTTCCTGTTCGGCGCGCACCTGCGGCAGCCAGAGCCAGAGATTACCGGCGCCGGTCAGGGGGGAGACTACCACCTGCCCCAGCGAACTGGGCTCCCGCGGATTGAAGATGGGTTTCTCCAGGCCGGCGGAGAGGGTGCGCGTTTTCCAATCGATTTGCACGGAGGCGGTGCGCAGGTGAAGGTTGAGGGCGTTGCCTCCGGAGGTGAAGTCCATATAGACGTTGCCGCTCACCTTGCCGCCCAGGATGGCCTGAGGGCCATCGAATTCGAGGCCCAGGATCGTCTGGCGGAGGGTGGCGCCGGAGTGGCCCACGCCGGTTGGCGCGGCGGTTACGGGATAATCCGAGCCGCCGCTCTGGCGCGAGTTGACGAAGGAATTGAAGAGGGCCATACCGGCGAAGCGGATGGGGAACTTCTGCGATGCCTCAACCTTGGTCTGGGCCTGTTCTTCGATGCGCTGCTGGTGGATCTCCAACTGTTCGGCGATGGTGGGGGAAGATTGCGGGGCGGGCGGCGGCGTGGTGTTTCCCACTTGCGCCTGCAACGCGCGCACCTGTTCGGTGAGTTCGCGGTTCTCGCGCTCCAGCCTTTCCAGCCGGGCGAGGATCTGAGTGAGGTCAGGGGTGGTCTGCGCGCCCAGAGATGCGGGTGCAAGGGCAAGGGCGAGGCAAAGCCAGCTAGTGCGAGGTGCCATCGAGAAGCTGCTCCAGTTTCCGGCGCACTTCAGCCGGCGAAAAGGGTTTGGGGAAGAAGGCCGCGACACCGAGGGCGGCGATGCGCGCCGGGGTGGCGGGATCCGTATCGGCGCTGACCACGATGATCGGAGTTGCGGAGAAGTTCGGGCTGGCGCGCACGCGGCGGATGAGTTCGAAACCGTCCATCCGCGGCATATTCAGATCGGTGACGATCACGCGCACGGATTCGCCGTCGCCGTTGGCCAGAATGCGCAGCGCTTCAGTGGCGGAAGGCGCGGTGAGCACGCGGAGGCCGGGCACGCCGAGGAAGGCGATCTCCAGGGTGGCCGCGTTGTTCTCCGAGTCCTCGACAATCAGGACGGCAGGCATGCCGTTATTCTCGCGCATTCGAATGAGGCGAATAGACGCCAATCTGTAAATTCATTGTGGACCCGAACGGCTGCCCAGTCTACGGAATGAAACGGTAGCCGACGCCATGTACGGTGAGAAAATGGCGCGGCGAGTTGGGGTCCGGCTCAAGCTTCTGGCGCAGTTTGACCACATGGGCATCCACCGTGCGGGTGTTAGGGAAGAACTCGTAGCCCCAGACGGAATTGAGGATCATGTCGCGGGTGAGGGCACGATCGGAGTTGTGCAGGAAGTAGGCGAGCAGGTTGTATTCCGCGGGGGTGAGCTTGAGGTCCTCGCCTTTGCGCTTGACGATGCGGCGCTCGAAATCGACCTCGACTTCGGCGAAATGCACTACCTTGCGGGCATCGGCGGAAGCGCGGCGCAGGACGGCGCGGATGCGCGCCATGAGTTCGCGGGTGCCGAAGGGCTTGACCACATAATCGTCGGCGCCGACTTCGAGCAGGAGCACCTTGTCGATCTCATCTCCCACGGCGCTGAGCACGATGATGGGGGTGGCGACGCGGGAGGCGCGCAGTTGTTTGCAGATCTCGGTGCCGCTCATGCCGGGCAGGCGGAGATCCACCAGAATGAGGTCCGGCTTGATGCTGAGCGCCTTATCAAAACCATCGCGTCCATCGCCGCACTGTACGGCGCGGAAACCCTCCTGCTCTACCATGACGCAAATGGTGTCGCGGAGGCTCTCGTCGTCGTCAATCACCAGAATCGTCTGCATGATGCCCGAAACCGATTGTAGCGTTATCCTGGCTGAATGGATATCAAGGTGGGAACGGTGGAGCAATTGCCCGTGGACACGGTGATGGAAGTGATGGTGGGCGATCAGCCGTACGCGATCTGTAACGTGGGGGGCACCATCCGCGCGGTGAGCGGGGTGTGCATTCACCGCGGCGGACCGTTGGGGCAGGGGCAGATTCACAACGGGTGCGTAGTGTGCCCGTATCATATGTGGGAGTTCGACTGCGCCACCGGCGAATACGATTTCGATCCCTCGAAGCGCGTCCCGGTGTACGAAGTCCGGCTCGATGGCAGCGATGTTTACATTCAGGTGCCCTAGGTGCCGGAACTTCCCGAAGTCGAGACCGTGGTGCGCTCGATCGCGCCACTGATTGGAAAGCGGATGGTGAGTGCGGAGTTTCGTAACCTGCGCGTGCTGCGCGGGGGCGATCCCGACCATATGGCGGCGCGGTTGCAGGGGCGGCGGTTGCTCGCAATCCAGCGCTATGGCAAGTTCATCGTCTGCACGATCGAAGGCGGCGGCTACCTGTTGGTGCATCTGGGCATGACAGGGCGCCTGCTGCTGGGCGGCGAGAGGGGCAAGCACACGCACGCGATTTTCACCTTTGAGGACGGCATGCTGATGTTCGATGACAGCCGGCAATTCGGCTGCATCGAGTTCAGCGAGGGGTTTCCGCACCGTGTGGCGCGCCTGGGGCCGGAACCGCTCGAGATCGGGTTCGAGGAGTTTGCCGCTGGTATGGCGGGGCGCAAGACGAGCATCAAGGCGTTGCTGCTGAACCAGCAGTTCGTGCGGGGCATAGGGAATATCTACGCGGACGAATCGCTCTTCCGGGCGGGGATTCATCCGGAGGCGCGAGCGGGCAGGATCCGCAAGGACCGGGCGCGGAAATTGTACGATTCGATCCACGCGGTTCTGACGGAGGCGATCGCGGCGGGGGGAAGTTCGATCTCCGATTACGTGGACGGTGAGGGGCGGAAGGGCTTCTTCCAGATCAGTCACCGGGTCTACCAGCGGACGGACGAGGCGTGCGTGGTTTGCGGGACGCCGGTGCGGCGGATGCTGGTGGCGCAGCG
>CAIRBY010000615.1 GCA_903876865.1 uncultured Acidobacteriia bacterium | reverse complement strand
GGTTCTGAGTGATGAGTGCTGAGACGGGGTTTGCGGGGGCGCTTGGTGGGCTCTTGGGAGGGCTGGGTTGGGGTTTCGATGAGACGGGATTGCAGTGCGGACATGGATTTCCCCCCCTCTAAGATTTGGTTCGGGCCGAAGTGGTCCGAACATGAGGGGTAGTATACCGCGGAGTTAGGGGTTTGTCAAGTATAAAGTTTGGGTAAAATTAGGGGGTGGTATTCGTGCGTAGTTGTTTAGCTTGTGGGGGGAGAAAACGCGGTCGAGGGGACCGGGGTGTCGCCGACCTTTCGAGAGGATGAAAACATGACGACGATCCGCAGATTTCGCAGATTGACGCAGATTACCGAGCTAGCCGTTTCATCTGCGTCAATCTGCGCAATCTGCAGAAGAACATGACGATGTATCACAATGGAAAACCCGAGGAGACGGTGCAAGTGTTTGAAAAATGGTCGGACTCAGCCGGGCGGGGGTGACGGGGCGCGACGTGGCATCTATGAGCAAGTTTTTGTCAAGTGGTAGGTGGATGGATTTTTTAGGGCGCGGAGATTTCGGGCCGGCTGGCAGGCCGGTGGGCGGGGGTGGGCTGGAGCCCTGGAGGAGGGGGGACCGCCGGAGGCTCTCGTCGGTGGAGGGTGGGAGTTCGTCGGGGCGGTCGGGGACGGCAGGTTCTGGCTCAGGGTCTTCCCGGCGGACGAGGGCAAGCATCTATTCGAGGTCGCAGCGGGCAAGGCGTACGCCTCAGGGGTCATTTTTCGCAGGCAGCCGCCTCATTCAAGCGATCGAGATCAGGCCATGCGGGCCGTCTCATGCCACGGTCTCGAGGTCGGGTGCCGTGTCTCGCGGCGGGGAGATCTCCCAGGTCAGAATCGATCCTTGTCTTAGTGTGTCAGCGTATTAGTGTATGTATAATGCAGTTTGGTAGTGTTATAGTGTATGATCGTCGCAGCGTCTTAGTTAGTCCGAAGTTCAAGATCAGGCCGCCTCCGGCGGGGCGGGAGGCGGCGGCGGGGCGGCGTTGAGGAAGTCCTGGACGGGGCTTTGCGGGGGCGCAGGGAGCACGGATTCCTTGAAGGTCTCGCCGGACTGGAGCATGGCCAGCATGACCCGGCAGAGCCAGTGGCACAGGCCCACCAGGGCGATCTTGCGGCGGTGTTTGTCGTTACGGAGGAAGCGTTCGTAGACGGCGCGGAGGGTGGGGGAATCCTGGATGCCGCGCCAGGCGGCTTCGGCGAGGTATTTGCGGACGGTGCCGGGGCCTTCGTGGGTGATGTGCCCCAGGTGGCGGTGGTTGCCGGTGGAGTCTTCGCGGGGAACTAAGCCGAAGTAGGCCCCGATGGAGCCGGACTTGAAGCGGTGGGGGTCGTCGACGTAGGCCACGAAGGCTTCGGCGGTGCGCGGTCCGACGCCGGGGATGCTCTGGAGGAGTTTTACGCTGGGGTGGGAGGCCGAGAGGGTATCGAGTTGGGCGGCGGTGGCGGCGGCGTGGCGGGAGAGGGTCGCGCAGAGGTCTAAGAGCTGGAGCATGCGGGGGCCTTCGATATCGGTAGGCCAGGAGAGGGTTTTGAGCCAGGCCACGCCGGCTTTGGTCCAGAGGCCTCGGGGGGCCTGGATGTGGAAGGTGCGCAGGAGGGCGCGGATCTGGTTTTTGGCGGCCACGCGTTGGTCGATGAAGCTGCGGCGATGTTCGATGAGGCCGCGCCAGCTGCGGACGGATTGGGGCGGGACATGGACCGTTGGGACCTGGTTGAGGTGGAGGAGCGAGGCGAGGCGGGCGGCGTCGGCGCGGTTGGATTTGCGGGTGGATTGGAAGATGAGGCGGAGGCGGTTGGGGTTGGCGACGAGGATTTTCTTGGCCAGGGGCAGGGCGCTGAGGCGTTGGTGGAGGGCCCCGTAGCCGGTGGAGGCCTCAAAGACGATCTGGAAGGGTTCCTGGACCCTGGCCAGGGTGGCCAGGAGGCAATCCCAGCGGCCTTTGACCTCGATTTGCTTGAGGGTGTTTCCCTGGGCGTCGAGAAAGCATAGACTGGATGAGGACTGATGGACATCCAAACCGATCGTGAGCATGCAAGCCTCCTTTGGTTAGACCTCGTGTACAGTGGCGAAAGCCTCTTTGAGGCTAATCACTGCGAGGCTTGCTGCATAGGATCAAGCGGTGGAGGGAGGGCCGGTGTGGCAGGGAGGTGGGAGTGATCGCGACGTCGCTAGCGCGGGGGGGAGGGGTGATCGAGGGCGGAGGTCGGGTACTGTTGTGGCGGGGTCGGTCTGTGAATCGGCGGCGATTGGTATGTGGAGGCATAGACCACAGGGATTGCAATCCCTGGGCTTGGGAG
>CAIRBY010000614.1 GCA_903876865.1 uncultured Acidobacteriia bacterium | reverse complement strand
TTTCGACGCCCTCTATCCCTGGGGACGCGCCGCCAATGTCGTCATCACCGGCGCCGAACGCACCAACGCCTATCCCCTCGCCCAGCAGCTCGCCAAACGCCTGGAGCTGGGCATTGCCCTCGACGCGCAGCCCGAAGCCGGCCACTATTTCCGCAGCGACCACTTCTCTTTCGCCCGTGCCGGCATCCCGGCCTTCAGCATCGGCCACGCCACCGAATTCACCGGCAAGCCTGAAGGCTTCGGCGAAAAAATGTACCAGGAGTACAACGGCAAGCACTACCATCAGCCCTCCGACGAGTTTCAGGCCGATTGGGATTTCACCGCCCTCCAACAGGCCGCCGAGTTCGGCTTCCTGCTCGGGCGCGACATCGCCAATCAGGACAAACTCGCCGAGTGGCGCCCCGGCGACGCCTTCCACCGCTAGACACCCATACCGTCACGTTCCCGTCACCGCGCCTGTGATACGCTTGCAAAAGCAGAGGAAATCACATGAAAAAGAAGATGCTCGTAGTTTCGATTGCAGCCTTCGCTGCATTCACGTTGCTCGCGCAGGACGCCAAGAAGGAAGTCAAGAAGGCTCCCGCCGCCAGCACCATCCTCCACCCCGAGATGGCAGTCACCACCGGCACCTGGGAAGCGCCCGCCGCCACCCTCGGCGCCAAGCCGGATCAGCCCTGGTCCACCACTTCCGTCGCCGCCGGCGTGGATAGCAAACCGCAGCCCGGCAAGGCAATCAGCGTAGTCGGCGAAGTGGTGGATTTTTCCTGCTACATCCAGCTCGGCAAGCATGGTGAGAAGCACCGCGCCTGCGGCCAGAAGTGCGTCGCTAACGGACAGCCCATCGGCCTGCTCACCAAGAGCGGCTCGCTCTATATGTTGATGCCCGAAGAGCACGATCCGCGCCGCGATGGCGGTGTGGACGCCAAGGCTTCCGCTAGCGAACACATGGGCCACATCGTCACCGTCAACGGCACCGAAGCCAGCGTCGGCGGCTATCGCGGAATTTATGTGCAGGGTTTGACGAAGTAGAGTTTTCACCAAACAACCCAATGCTACGCAGCAAAACACTGGCCGGAGCGCTCGCGCTGCCGGCCTTCCTCATTTGCGGATGGGCCCAGACGGTGAAATCCGCCCCGCCCAAGGCGCCACTCGGATTGCCCCCCCTGAGTTGGCCCCGCGACAACCCCTACTCCGCCGCCAAAACCGAACTCGGCCGCATCCTCTATTTCGACCGCCGCCTCTCGGCCGACGAGACCGTCAGTTGCGCCTCCTGCCACGATCCGCAACTCGCCTTCACCGATGGCGCGCCCGTCTCCACCGGCATCAAAGCGCAGCACGGCGGACGCAACGCCCCCACCGTCATCAACCGCGCCTACTCGCTCGCCCAATTCTGGGACGGCCGCGCCGCCACCCTCGAAGAGCAGGCCAAAGGTCCCATCGCCAACCCCATCGAGATGGGAATGCCGCACGATCAGATGGTCGCCCGCCTCCAGGCCATCGCCGGCTACCGCCCCCTCTTCCAGCAGGCCTTCGGCTCCGAAGAGGTCAACGTGGACCGCGTCGCCAAAGCCATCGCCTGCTATGAACGCACCGTGCTCAGCGGCAACGCCCCCTACGACCGCTACAAGAAGGGCGACAAATCCGCCATGACCGCCCAACAGGTCCGCGGCATGGCGCTCTTCTTCGGCCGCGGCCGCTGCGACCAGTGCCACGAAGGCGCCAACTTCACCCTCAACGCCTACGCCAACCTCGGTGTCGGCACCGATAAGCCCGATCCCGATGTCGGCCGCTTCGCCGTCACCAAAGACCCGCGCGATTGGGGCGTCTTCAAAACCCCCACCCTGCGCGAGATCGAACACACCGGCCCCTACATGCACGATGGCAGCATGAAGACCCTCGAGGAAGTCGTCGAGTTCTATAACAAGGGCGGCACGCCCAACAAGAACCTCGACCCCAACATCCGCATGCTCCACATGAACGATGCCGACAAACAGGACCTGATCGCCTTCCTCAAAGCCCTCAGCGGCGAAGGCTGGCAGCACCTCAAACCGCCCGAGAGTTTTCCGAACTAGTCACCGCCGCCGCTACCGCCTCTCGGAGCGTGCG
>CAIRBY010000613.1 GCA_903876865.1 uncultured Acidobacteriia bacterium | reverse complement strand
CTACGCCAAGCTGCAAAAGCTGCGCATGCTGCCGAGTCCGCTGGCGACCGACGAGCAGTTCGCGCGCCGCGTCTACCTGGACATCATCGGGCTGCCGCCGACCGCCGACGAGTTCCGGAAGTTCCTCGCCGACAAGGCGCCGGACAAGCGCGCGAAGCTGGTGGATGCACTGCTATTGCGCGATGAGTATGCAGACCTGTGGGCCACCAAGTGGGCCGAGTGGCTCAAAGTGCGCTCCGACAACGGCAACAATTTCGGCACGGATCGCAAGGCGGTGTATGGCTACTACGCCTGGATTCAGGAGGCGATGAAGCGCAATGCGCCGCTGGACGAATTCGTCAGGGCGCAGATCACAGGCGTGGGCAGCAACCTGCACAATCCGCCGGTCAATCTGTATACGATGCTGCCGCAGGGGCAGTTCGATGCCAAGGAAGTGGCGCAGGACGTGTCGCAGGTCTTTCTCGGCATTCGCGTGCAGTGCGCGCAGTGCCACAACCATCCCTTCGACCGCTGGACGCAGGAAGATTACTACGGCTTCGTCAGCTTCTTCACGGGCGTGAAGCGGAAAGTGGCGAGCGAGGCGCGCGAGTTCTATGTGTACGACGACCCCGCCGCGGCGCCGGCCAAACACCTGCTGGACAATCATCCGGTGCCTGCGCACTTTCTGGGAGGCGACGCCGCCGACCCCAAGGGCAAAGATCCGCGGATCGCGCTGGCTGCGTGGCTGACCGCGAAGGACAATACACTGTTCCGCCAGAATCTGGCGAACCGCATCTGGGCGCAGTTTTTCGGGCGCGGCATCGTGGACCCGATCGACGATGTGCGCATCAGCAATCCGCCGAGCAATCGTGAACTGATCGAGGAATTGGGCAAGCGCCTGGCCGACTACAACTACGACGCCAAGAAGCTGATTCGCGATGTGTGCAACTCGCGCACGTACCAACTGGCAACGGCGCCGAACGAGACCAATCGCAACGACGAGTCGCAGTTCTCGCATCAGCGCCTGCGGCGGCTGCGGGCGGATGTCCTGCTGGACGCGCTGGCGCAGATCACGGAGACTCCGGCGAATTTCAACGATATGCCGCGCGGCCTTCGCGCCACGCAACTGTATGACGGCGGGCAGCGTGCCAGTTACTTCTTGAAGACGTTCGGTGAAGCCGCGCGCGATTCCGTCAGTGCCTCGGAGACGCGACTGGAGCCAACGCTCGCTCAGGCGCTGCACATGGTGAACGGCGACACGATCGAGGGAGAATTGCGGCAAAGCCAGGTGATCCCACGCCTGCTCTCGGCGGGGCGCAAACCCGGCGAGATCGTGGATGAGCTGTTCCTCCGCGTACTTTCTCGTAAGCCCTCGGAAGCCGAGATGAAAAAGATGATGTCCATTGTCAGCGCGGCTCCGGGCGATAAGAACGGCTACGACGATATCCTGTGGGCGCTGCTCAACTCCACGGAGTTCGAGTTCAATCATTAACGGTTGCGAGTGCGAATATGAAACGGATCGGAATCGCGTGCATTGCGCTGGCACTGCCGGCGCTCGGGCAGAGCGGCCACCCCAATTACGACGACGACATCAAGCCGCTTTTGGCGCGGCGGTGCTTTGCCTGTCACAGCGCGGGCGAGATGCGCTCCGGGCTGAACCTGGAATCTTACGCGGGTGTGTTGAAGGGTGGATCCTCGGGCGATGTGGTGATCGCCGCGCGCGCCGCTTCCAGCATGATGTACCGGGCCGTGGCGCGGGAAGACGGCGCGCCGCAGATGCCGCTGGGGCAGCCCAAGATGCCGGACGCGGAGATTGCCCTGATTCGCGATTGGATTCAGGGCGGACTGCTGGAGACCGCAAAATCGCTGCCAAAGGGGCCGGTAGGCCCCTCCCTCGAGTTTCGTGGCAGCACCTTGAACCGGCCACAGGGGGCTCCGGCGATGCCGGGCGCGATACCCGCGCTCACGTTGAAAGAGACTGCGCGGCCGCATCCGGTGACGGCGCTGGCGACCAGTCCGTGGGCGCCGCTCGCGGCTATCGCGGGGCACGAGCGCATCTATCTCTACGATCTCGCCAAACGCGTTCCTACAGGCGAGTTGGCGTTTCCCGAGGGCGTGCCGTACGTGCTGCGCTTCAGCCGCGATGGGGCGAGCCTGCTCGCGGCGGGCGGGCGCACGGTGCAATCCGGCAGGGTCGTCATCTTCGACGTAGCGAGCGGT
>CAIRBY010000612.1 GCA_903876865.1 uncultured Acidobacteriia bacterium | reverse complement strand
GCGTGAACGGCTGCGACGTGCTCGCATAAGACCGCTGCCGGATGAAGCCCGCGCGATTCTCCCACGTCAGGTTCGGCTTCAGCACCGTCGTGTTATCGAGCGACGCAACCTGCGAACCCGCCAGCAATTTCTTCCCGAATCCATTCACCGCGGAACTGCCGTACGGATTCGAGTTCGGGGAATCCTGGTAGAAATACTTCACCGCCAGCCGTTCCTTATCGCTCCAGTTGTAATCGATATTCGCATTCGCCAGGTCGGATTGCGACGTGCTCGAACGCCCCGCGATCGTCGTGTTGTACCCCAGCGTCTTCGCCACCGCTGGGTCCAGAATGTTCGCCGAAGGCACGAAGAACTGCCCGCCCACTTTCATGTTCATGATCTTCAGCGCCGCCGGATCGATCTTCGTCGGATCCACCACCACCCCCAGATCCTGCTGCGAAATCGCGGCCAGCGCGGTCGCGCTCCGGTCATCCGTCAAATGCTGCGGCACCGTGATCGATGACGTGCCGCCCAGCAGATCGCTCACCCGGTGGCTCTGCCACGATCCGAAAAAGAAGAGCTTGTTCTTCACAATCGGGCCGCCGATCGTGCCGCCGAACCGGTTGTAGTGCAGCGCCGGAACCTTCTGGCTCGCCGGAATCGAGGTATTGGCATTGCGGAAGAACGGCGCCGCGTTGAAAATGTTGTTCTGGAAATACTCGTACACCTCGCCGTGCACCGCGTTCGATCCCGATTTCGTAATCAGCGCGATGTGCGCGCCCGAATTCGCGCTCTGCGTCGCGTCGTACATCGATGTGTTCACGCGCACTTCCTGCAGCGTCTCCACCGGAGGCGTCGGCAGCCCCTGCCCGATTGCGTCGTAACTCGACGTGCTCGTCGCCACCGTCCCCGCCGTCGTCGAGCCCTGTCCCGTATTCAGCGTGAACCGGCTCGAAGACACCTGGCTCCCCGATTTTCCGTTGAACAGATTGTTCGCGCTCACTCCGTTCACCACGAAGCTATTCGACGAATCGCGCTGCCCGTTGGCCCAGATCGCCTGATTGCCCAGCCCCGAATTCGACCCCGTGCCCGCCAGAAAATCCGCGTTCACGCCCGGCGAGAGAATCGCCAACTGCGTGAAGCTCCCCGTCCCCAGCGGTGCGTTGCGGATCACGTTCTCGTCCAGCACGTACCCGTTTGTCGTATCCACTTCGTTCATCAGCGGCGTCGCGCTCACTTCCACCGTCTGTGTCACCGCGCCCACCTGCAGAGAGGCGTTCACGGTAGTCGAACGTTCCGCCTGCACCGTGATGTTCGGGTGGACCTCCATCTGAAACCCCGGCTTCGCGATGCTCACGCTGTAAGTTCCAATCGGCAGATTGGCCGCCTGATACAGCCCGTTGTCCTTCGTAACCGCATTCACCTCGAGATTGGTATTGAGGTTGCGCACCTTCACCGTCGCGCCGCCAACCGAAGCGCCGGAGGCGTCCGTGACCGTGCCGAGAATCGTCCCCAGCAGCCCCTGCGCGTGCAGCGCGGGCAGAGTGGCCAGTAGACAGAGAGAGAGTGCGGTGGTTCTGAAGCGGTTCATAGGCGTCAGGCTATCACCCAGATGAAAACACACGGTTACAAAGCGGAGAAACTTGTGTTGCGACTGAAGCATGATGGATTTTACTGCGCCCAAAACACCTTGCCCCATGAATTTAATTGATCGAACCCATGGATCGTCCTCCGGCGGTCCGCTGCCTCCTCCAGTCGTGCGCCTACAGATGTTAGCCTCTAGTGGTGAAGTTCCTTGGTCTGCTTCTTCTGTGCGCCTCGCAGTTGCTTCGCGCGCAAGCCGGCGCTGCTTCCGCCGCACCCTCCGCCGGGCCTTCGATGTCCGAAGACGCCCTCTTCGCCGAACTCGACCTCGCCCGTCCCGCCCTCGCTTCCGTCGCCGCCGCCCTCCAGGCCAAGGACCGCCCCGCCGCCCGCCACGCCCTCGCCGAGTACTACCGCCACCGCACCACCCCCGTCTACTTCATCGCCCCCGGCGAGCAGGCCAACCCCAAACCCGCCCGCCCCGATATCACGGGCGGCGACCGCGCCATCCGCCACGAATTCTCCTCCATCGGCTACCCCCACACCTTCGGCCCCACGATCGACTGGCACTTCGATAAGACCGCCGAACCCGGCTCCAAGTACCCCGCCAATAACGAGTGGACCTGGCAACTCAACCGCCACGCCGAGTGGCTCGCCCTCTCCCGCGCCTGGCGCGATACCGGCGATGAAAAATACGCCCGCGAATTCGTCGCCCAGATGACCGATTGGGCTCGCGCCTGCCCCATGCCCGCCGACGCTGCCAACGGCGCACGCTCCGCCTGGCGCACCATCGAAACCGGCATCCGCGCCGCCCAGATCTGGCCCGAACTCTGGTTCCGCTTCCTTCCTTCCCCCGCCATGACCGATGACGCCCTCCTCCTCTTCCTCCGCGCCTACATCGATCACGCCCACCACCTCTCCGCCTTCCACACCACCGGCAACTGGCTCGCCATGGAAGGCAACGGCCTCTACCACGTCGGCGTTCTCTTCCCCGAATTCAAAGCCGCCTCCTCCTGGCGCGATACGGCGGGCCAGTGGATCTACGCTGAAATGAACAACCAGGTCTATCCCGATGGCGTCCAGGTCGAACTCTCCAGCGGCTACCACCACGTCAGCCTCAACAACTTCCTCGCCGTCTACAAAATCGCCCGCCTCAACCACTCCGAGCTCCCCGCCGACTTCCTCACGCGCCTCGAAAAAATGTACGATTTCGATGTCTACGGCGCCCTCCCCGACCGCCGCCTCCCCGGCGTGCAGGACGGCAACTACTACGATGTCCGCCGCGCCCTTCAGGAGGCCGTCGAGCTCTTCCCCGACCGCGCCGATTTCCGCTGGTACGCTACCGCCGGCCGCGAAGGCGCCCCGCCCTCCGAAACCAGCCACGCCTTCCCCTGGGCCGGCTACTTCGTCATGCGCTCCGGTTGGGAACCCGACGCCAACTTCCTCTGGTTCGATGGCGGCCCCTTCGGCTACGGCCACCAGCACGAGGACAAGCTCGAACTCATCGTCGAAGCCTACGGCAAACTCCTCCTCGTCGATCCCGGCACCTACACCTACGAACGCTCCAGGTGGCGCGACTATTTCATCGATTCCCCCAGCCACAACGTCGTCCTCGTCGATGGCCAGCCCCAACGCCGCCGCGGCGCCCGCCGCCCCACCTACCTGCTCAAGGAACCGCTCCCCGCCGTCTGGAAGAGCGCTCCCACTGCCGATTACGCTGAAGCCACTTTCGATGAAGACTTCGGCGGCGATGTCAAACGCACCGTCTCCCAAACCCGCGCCGTCCTCTTCGTCAAACCCGGTTTCTGGGTCGTCCTCGATACCCTCCACTCCCTGGATGGCAAGCCCCACACCTACGACTCGCTCTTCCACTTCGATGCCGCCGTCAAGACCGAGGGTCTCCGCGCCATCACCCAAAATGAAGGCGCCGCCAATCTCACTGTCGCCGCCCGCCCCGATCCCGGCCTCGCCCTGCGAGTAGTCGAAGGTCAGGAGGACCCCGTGCAAGGCTGGCTCCCCCGCGGCATGAGCGGCGTACGCCCTGCCCCCGTCGGCATCTTTACCACCCGCGCCGCCGATACCACCCTGCTCTACGTCCTCGCCCCCGCCCGCCCCGGCGCACCCGACCCCGTCAAATCCATCGAACCCCTGGGCACGGACCCGCGCGCCGCCCGCATCACCTTCACCGATGGCCGCGTCTACGAGGTCCGCTTCACCCCCGGTTCCGCAGAGGCCACGCTGGCCCGCTAACAATCCCCGCCATCCCGCCCCCCGTGGCGCAGGCATTCCTGCCTGCCGCGTCGAGATTCGTCTCGACGTGCCTCTCTCACGGTCTTTCCTTCCCTTGCGCCGCCGCGCCCTTGCGTGCCACTCCCTGCCCCCCCGGTGGCGCAGGCATTCCTGCCTGCCGCGTCGAGATTCGTCTCGACGTGCTTCTCTGCTTCGTGCTTGTCCCCCAAACAATCCGCGTTAAACTGAAACCTTGATCGTCACCCTTACCATCAACCCCACGATCGATCGCGTGATCAGCGTCGATCGCCTGGCGTTTGAAGATCGCGCGTACATCAACTCCAGCCACGAATCCGCCGGAGGCCGTGGCATCAACGCCTCCTCCGTCATTCACAGCTTCGGCGGCAAGACCCTCGCCGTCCTCGTCTCCGGCGGCGACGCCGGTAAGCGCATGGAAGCGCACCTCCATACCGATGGCCTCCCCTTCCGCGTGGTCCCGATCGAAAAAGGCATCCGCACCAACCTCACCATCACAGACCGCCACGGCCTCACCGTCAACCTCAACGAAGCCGGCCCCGAACTCTCCAAAGCCGAAGTCGCCCGCGTCGAAAAGGCCGTCAAGGAAACCCTCGACCGCGCCAGTTGGCTGATGGTCTGCGGCAGCATCCCGCCCGGCGTCCCCACCACCTTCTACGGCCGCCTCATCGCCGCCGCGCGCAAGAAGAAAGTCAAAACCCTGCTCCATGCCGATGGGGAGGCTCTCCGCCACGGCATCGAAGAGCGCCCCACCGTCGTCACGCCCAACCAGCAGGAGGCGGAGCGCCTACTCGGCCGCACCCTCCTCACCCGCACCCATTACCTGGAAGCCGCCCACCGCATCCTCGCCATGGGCCCCGAATCCGTCGTCCTCTCCCTCGGCAGTCGCGGCGCCGTCGGCGCCTTCCCCGATGGCCTCACCGAAGCCCTCCCGCCCCGCGTCGACGCAGTCTGCCCCATCGGCGCCGGCGACGCTCTCTCCGCCGCCTTCGTCTGGGGCATGGCCCGCCGCAAGTCCCCCATCGAAGCCCTCCGCTGGGGAGTCGCCTGCGGCACCGCCTCGGCACGCCTCCCCGGCATGAAATTCGCCACCCTCGCACAGACTCAGGAGATCGCCAAACACGTAGAACTCCGGCGCGCCGAATAGGGCGCGTGCTACACTTCGTTAAGCAATGCTTCCAGACCTGAAGCTGGTGATCCGCCTGCAAGAAATCGATTTCCGCCTTGCCGATTTGGCCGCGGAAATCGCTGCCCTGCCGAAACACATTTCCGAAATCGAGAAGAAGTTGGTCTCGCACGAGCGCAAGCTCGATGCCGACCGCGCCGCCCTTGCGGCCAATCAGAAAGAGCGCAAGAAGTGTGAAGTCGATATTCAGGCGCAAGATCAGAAGATCAGCAAACTGAAGGACCAGACCCTCAGCGCCAAAACCAATGAGCAGTACCGCGCCTTCCAGAGCGAAATCGAATTCTGCCAGAAGGAAATCGGCCGCTTCGAAGAGCGCATCCTCGTGCTGATGGGCGAATCCGAACCCCTCGATAAGGCCGTCAAATCCGCCGAAGTCGCGCTCAAGGCCGAAAAGACTCAGGTCGAAGCCGAAAAGTTGGTCGCCCGCGAACGTACCGCCGTCGATCAAAAAGCCGCCGCCGAACTGGAAATCGAACGCGCCGCGATCGCCAAAGAAGTCACGCCCAAGCACCTCACGCTCTATGAACGCGTGCGCAAAGGCCGCCGCGGCATCGCCCTCGCCGAAGTCGTCTCCGGACGCTGCACCGCCTGCCACATCGTCCTCCGCCCCCAATACTTCCAGGACGTCAAACGCGGCGAATCCGTCCTCATGTGCGAAAGCTGCCAGCGCATCCTCTACTACAATCCGCCCCAGGCCTTCGATGGCGAAACCGGCACCCAGCCCGTCGCCAACGCCTGACCCCTTCACGGTAGAATCAATACAGCCCGCGGGCGCGTAGCTCAGGTGGATAGAGCATCAGCCTTCTAAGCTGAGGGTCGCTGGTTCGAGTCCAGCCGCGCCTACCAATTCCCCCTATTCCTTCTGGAACGACCCCAGCAGTTCCTCGTACTTTTTCAAGTGCGCCGCCACCGTCTTTTCCGGACCCGTGAACTTCACGAAAATATTCCCGCCCGGCCCTTCTACAATCGCGCCCAGCAACCGGTAGTTCCGCTTCATCCCGCCCGCCTGCATTCCCGGACCGCTCATCGCTTCGTAATTCCCCGCGCTCTCAATCGTCGTCACCGCCAACCCGTGCACCGTCCGCTTCTCCACCTTGCCCGCCGCGGGTTTGCCATCGGCCTGCGTGAACTGTCCCTTCCAGCGCTGCAAATTCGCCTCGATCGTGCCACCCTGCCCGGCGCCGAAGAAATAGACTACGCACTCCGCAGCCTCCGCATCCCCCGCCGCCGCCGGCAACACATAGGTCGCCGCGCGCATGCTCGTCCGCCCCAGACTCTTCCAGCCCACCGGCTGCATCCACTTCAACCCCGCAATCGAATCAGCAAACAGACACGTAGCCAGCAACAGGAGCACTCCAGGAAAACGCATGAGAATCAGTGTACCGCCGCTAACTTTCCACCCGCTGTACGATCCCGCACCACCCTACTGCGTCATCAGCCCGACCCGCTCCACACCCGCGCCCTTCACCAGGTCGAGCACCTCCGCCACCCGCTGAAACTCCAACCCCTTGTCCCCGCGCACGAACACCACCTCCGCCGCGCGATTCCGGAACAGCACCTCCAATCGCGACTGCAGCGTTTGCAGATCCATCGCCTCCGCATTCAGCCGCACGCGCTGGTCGCTGCCCACCGAAATCACGATTGCGTGCTCTGGCGCCGCCGCCCCCGCATCCGCCGCCGGGGCTTTCGGCACCAGCGCCTCCAGGCCCCGCTGCGTCACCGGCGTGATCACCATGAAGATGATGATCAACACCAGCAGCACATCGATCATCGGCCTCATGTTGATCTCCGCCTTCTGCCCTTTCCCTCCGCCACAGGCCATTGCCATGATTTGCACCTCGCCTGATTGGACACTGAATGCCCGCGAAAGTTCCCCTCGCCCCAGTGACGGGCCGCCATCCATCTGGATTACTGAGCAGTCGTTTCCTCGCAGCCCGCGAAGAATCGACAGAACTCGTGGCGCAGGCATTCCTGCCTGGAGCGCCGAGATTCGTCTCGGCGGCCCTTCCCCCGCTGGCAGAAGCAGTAATCTCGACACGAATGTCGAGACGGCAGGCAAGAATGCCTGCGCCACGAAGTTTATCTGTGGCCCATTCTCACTTCGCCCCCCACACCGGCGCCTTCACCCCTTCCATCGCCCGCACCCGCCCCGCCTCCAGATCCAGCACCACCACTTCGTTCCGCCCCGCCTTCAACCAACCCGCCGGCACGAACAGCGTCTGCTGCGGACCCACACTCCAATATCTCCCCAAGTTATGCCCGTTCACCCACACATACCCCTTGCCCCAACCGCCCGTCGTCAAGTAGGTATCGCCCACCGCCCCTAACTCAAACCCGCCGCGATAAAACGCCGCGCCCTCCACCTTCGCCGCGCCATACCCGCTCTGCGGAGGCGCATTCAAAGGCACGCCGAACATCTCCCACCCCTCGATCGCCGCCCCGCCCATCCGCGCCGCCGTCAGCCCCTTCCGATCCCCCGGCAGCTCCGGACCGAAGTTGATATGCCCCATCGCATCCACCAGCACCTCGAGCGTGCTCCCCGCCTTCACCTCCACCGTCACCGCGTGCTGATCCAACCGCCGGTCCACCGTCCCCGCCACCTTCCCGTCCACCGAAACAATCCCGTAATCCCGCACCTTCTCCAATTCCACCTCGCCCCGATAATCCGCCGCCACCTTCGCCCGGTAGAGCACCAGCCCGTGCGTCTGCCCCAGATCCTCCATCGCCATCGGTGCCTGCGCCCGCACCGCCTTCCCATACACAGACGCCAGCGCCGCGGATTCCTTCAACTCAAATCGTGGAATCGCGATCATCGCCGTTGCCGCCGGCGGTTCCGGCAACACCGTGCCCTCCGGCAGATGGCGCTTGATCACATCCCGCAGCGCCGTGAACTTCGGTGTCAGCCGCCCCGCTTCGTCGATCGGCGAATCGTAGTCGTAGCTCGTCGTATCCGGCATGTAGCTCTTGCGGAAATCAGCCCCCGCGTGAAACCCGAACGAAGTCCCGCCGTGGATCATGTAGAGGCTCACCGAAATCCCCCGCCCCAGCATCCAATCGAGCGCCGCCGCCGCGCGCTCCACCGGCGTGGTCGCGTGCTTCTCGCCCCACGTATCGAACCACCCCGCCCAAAACTCGCCGCACATCCACGGACCCGTGGGACGCTCCTTCGCCAGGTTCGCAAACTCCTTCTCCGGCTCCTGATCGTTGCCGAAGTTGATCGCCGCCGGCAGGTCCGGCAGCGTCCCGCCCGCCAGTTGCTTCGCGCTCGATCCATCCGCCGTGTACAACTGCCCGTCGAAGCCCGCCGCGCGGATCATCTTCCGCACCGCTTCCATATACCCGTGATCGCTGCCGAAAGACCCGTACTCGTTCTCCACCTGCACCATCAGAATCGGTCCGCCGTGCCCCACCATCAGCGGCGCCAGCCGCTGCCCCACCTGCTTCATGTACGCGCTCGCCGCCGCCAGAAACTTGGGATCGTTCTGCCGTAAATGCACCTCGCGGTCGCGCAGCAGCCAAGCCGGATACCCGCCCAGATCCCACTCCGCACACACATACGGACCCGGCCGCAGAATCACCCACAGCCCTTCCTGCTGCGCCGTACGCACGAACTCCGCCACGTCCAGTTCGCCCGTGAAATCGAACTTTCCGCGCTCGCTCTCGTGCGCGTTCCAGAACACGTACGTCGTCAGCGTGTTCAGCCCCATCGCCTTCATCTTGCGCATGCGGTCGCGCCAGTACATCCTCGGCACGCGCGGATAATGCAGCTCGCCGGAGATGATCACCAGCTTCTTGCCGTCCAGCAGAAAATCACTGCCGCCAATCGCGAATTGGTGGCTCGCCGCCGGCAGGCGCAGCGCGCTCCCGCAGAGCAGTGCAAGTACAATTACGTGAAGTCGAAATCGGATCATAGGAGGCTTCCCGACCCGTAGTCTAACTGCTTTCGCGCCCCGCTTACCGCCGGCTCGACGCCCGCACCACCAACTGCGGCTCCAGCAGCACCGTCTTCGCCTTCGCCGCCGCTTCCGCCTTCGGCCGCGCCAGCAGGCCCAGCGCCAGCTGCGCCGTGCGATCGCCAATCGCCGCGCTCTGCTGATCCACGCTCGTCAGCGGCACCCGCAGATAGTCCGCATATGCCACGTTGCCGCAGCCCACCATCGCCACATCTTCCGGCACCCGCAGCCCCGCTTCCAGCACCGCCTTCATCGCGCCCATCGCCGTCGGATCGTTGTAGCAGAACACGCCGTCCGGCCGCACCGGCAGTTGCAGCATCGCGTGCATCGCCTTGTAGCCGCTCTCCTCGCCCGCATCGTCGCCGTGTTCGCGCATGGAAACATATGCGCTCTCTACCCCGATGCCGTGCCCCGTCAGCGCCCGCCGGTACCCCTCCAGCCGTCCCAGCGCCGTGCTCACCATCGGCCCCCCGATGTGCGCAATCCGCTTACACCCTACTGCGATCAAATGCCCCGCCCCCAGCAACCCCACCGCCGCATCGTCCACGCCTACGAAGTTCGCCGCCAGCCCCTCGAACTTGCGGTCGATCAGTACATAAGGCACCCGCTGCTCTTCCAGCCGCCGGAACGTCTCCACCGAATTCTGCGTCGAGGCCACCACCAGCACATCCACCCGCCGCGCCAGCAGTTGATCGAGCTCCTGCTGCTCCAGTTCCGGATCGTCCTCCGACGACGAAAGCACCAAACTGTACCCCTGCTTCCGCAACACGTTCGAAAGCCCTTTCGCCACCTGCCCGAAGAAGGGATGCACCAGGTCCGGCACCACCAGCCCCACAATGAAGCTGCGGCCCGTCACCAGCGCCCGCGCCGCCAGGTTCGGGCGATAGTTCAGCTCCTTCATCCGCTTCAGCACCCGGTCGCGCGTCTCCTGGCTGATATCGGGATGGTCCCGCAGGACCTTGGAGATCGTCACCACTGACAGGTTCAGATCGCGGGCTATGTCTTTCAGACGGGCGGCCATGGCAAGCAACGAGATCTCATTTTATCCCGCCCACCTCCTTCCCGGGGCGATCACCCTACGTTTGCGCTAACGTAGGCACAGTAAATGTTAAAGTAACTCCATTTTCCCGTCCTTTTCCTGCCTCCAACCACCCCGATCCCTGTTAAAATCATTCGCAATGACTCCGGAAATCACGCCAGCAAAGAAGAGCATGTTCGTGAGCGATGACGGCAAGAACCTCCTGTTCACCTTCATCCTGGTCAGTTCCCTGTTCCTCATCTGGGGCTTCTGCAACGGGATGATCGACGTCATGGACAAGCACTTTCAGGAGGAACTCAGCCTCAACAAGTCGCAATCCGCATGGGTCCAGTTCGCCCACTACCTCGGCTACTTCCTCATGTCCATGCCCGCCGGCTGGCTCGCCACCAAACTCGGCTACAAAGGCGGCATCATCACCGGACTGTTGATCG
>CAIRBY010000611.1 GCA_903876865.1 uncultured Acidobacteriia bacterium | reverse complement strand
GATGCGCCACAGCCTCTGCGCGGCTTCTCGGCGCAATCCTCGGCAGCCCAGCGCGAGTGGGAGACGAAGTTCCGCGCCATCCCGGACCCGGCGGCGCTGCGCGCCTACATGCAGCACCTTTCCGCGCGACCGCACCACGTGGGTTCGCCCTACGGCAAAGCCAACGCGGAGTGGATCGCCGCCAAGGCGCGCGAGTGGGGCCTGGACGCACAGATCGAGAGCTTCGACGTGCTCTTCCCCACGCCCAAGGAACGCGTATTGGAGATGACCGCGCCCACGCACTTCACCGCGAAGATCGCCGAACCCGCCGTCACGGTGGACCCTACCAGCGGACAGCGCGACGAACAACTCCCCGTCTATAACGCCTACTCGATCGATGGCGATGTCACCGCACCACTCGTCTACGTGAACTACGGCATTCCCGCCGATTACGCGGAACTCGCGGCCATGGGCATCAGCGTGAAGGGCGCGATCGTCATCGCACGCTATGGCGGCTCCTGGCGCGGCATCAAACCGAAGGTCGCGGCCGAGCACGGCGCCGTCGGCTGCCTGATCTATTCCGACCCGCGCGACGATGGCTACGGACAGGGCGACACCTTCCCGAACGGCCCCTTCCGCCCCGCCGATGGCGCGCAGCGCGGCAGCGTGATGGATATGCCGGTCTACCCCGGCGACCCGCTCACGCCCGGTGTGGGCGCCACCAAAGACGCGAAGCGTCTGCCGCTGAGCGAAGTCAAGACGCTCACCAAGATTCCCGTGATGCCGATCTCGTACGGCGACGCGCAACCGCTGCTGGCCGCTCTCAAAGGGCCGCAGGTCCCGGTAGCATGGCGCGGCGGCCTGCCGCTTGCGTATCACGCCGGACCGGGACCGGCGCAGGTCCACCTCAAACTCAGCTTCAACTGGGACATGAAGCCGCTCTATGACGTGATCGTGCGCATCCCCGGCGCCACCGATCCCGATCAGTGGATCATTCGCGGCAACCATCACGATGGCTGGGTCAACGGCGCCGACGATCCGCTCTCCGGTCTCGGCCCGATGCTTGAGGAACTGCGCGGCCTCGCCACCTTGCTGAAGCAGGGGTGGAAGCCGAAGCGCACCATCATCTATTGCGCCTGGGATGGCGAAGAGCCCGGCCTGCTCGGCTCCACCGAATGGGCGGAGACCCACGCCGAGGAACTGCAGCGCAAGGCCGTCGCTTACATCAATTCGGATTCCAATCATCGCGGCACGCTCGAAGCCGATGGCTCGCATACGCTGGAGGCCCTCATCAACAGCGTCGCGCGGGATATTGAAGATCCCGAAGCCAAGATCAGCGTGTGGAAGCGCCTGCAGGCCTCGCATATCGCACAGGCCGGCGGCGATGGGGAACGGCAGGAGGCCCGCTCGCGCACGGACCTGCGCATTGGCGCACTCGGCTCGGGCTCCGACTACACCGCCTTCCTCGATCACCTCGGGATCGCCAGCATCAGTATGGGCTTCGGCGGGGAAGACCGCGGCGGCGTCTATCACTCCATCTACGACGATTTCTACTGGTACACCCACTTCGCGGACACCGATTTCGTCTACGGCCGCGCGCTCGCACAGACCGCTGGAACCACCGTGATGCGCCTCGCCGATGCCGAACTGCTACCCTTCGACTTCGGCGATTTCACCGACACGCTGCGCCACTATATCGACGAGGTGCAGGAACTCGCCAAAGAGAAGCGCGACCAGATCGTGGAGCGCAATTTGCAGATCGAGGAGGGCGTCTTCGCGGCGATCAACGATCCGCGCAATCCGCGCCTCGCGCCTAAGCCCGAAGCCGTGCCCCCGTTCCTGAATTTCGCACCGTTGGAAAATGGCTTCGCCTCGCTGTTGCGTACCGCGAAGGCTTATGACGAGGCTGTCGCGCGCGCCGCGGAGAATGGCGGTTCCGCCTTAGCCGCGGCTTCGCTCCGAGACGTGAACGCGCGCCTGATCGCGATCGAGCGCGCACTCACGCTCAAGGACGGACTGCCGAACCGCGAGTGGTTCCAGCACCAGATTTACGCGCCCGGCTTTTACACGGGCTATGGCGTGAAGACGCTGCCTGCCGTGCGCGAGAGCATCGAGCAGAAGGATTGGAAACTCGCCTCGGAACAGATCGTACGGGTGGGCAAGGTGCTGGAAAACGCCGGCGAGGCGGTACAGGCTGCCGCCACGGAATTGAACAAGGCTGTGAAATAGCGACCGCTCCCGATCAACTGCGGTGGCGGCTTAGGAGCAGCAATAGCGCTCCGAAGGCGCCGATTGCGCCACCGGTTCACCAATCCGCCCGACAGGAGCCACCACGCCATCGGGCCGCTGAAGATTCCGGCGAGGCTGTGGTTCGACGGCGCGTCCGCCGCGGTGATGTCGGAGCGAACCGGCACAAGGCCGCCCTACGCTTCCGATCACGCCGGAGTCGTGGTGAAACTGCGGCTGAATTGACGGAACGCAGCGCCGCGGAGAGCGCGGTATGCGGGTCAGCGCTTGCGCGTGCCTTTCAGATGCTGGTTGAGATGGCCCAGGCTCGCGAACTGCCCCGCGTACTGCGCCGTACGCGGTGCGCGCGGAGGACGGCGGGCGCTGAAATCGCGCCGCCGGAAGAGGTCGGTGCAGGAAATGACGGCCGCACCCATCGGGCGATACTCGTAGGTGCCCTGCGCCCAGGCGAACTGTTCGTCAACCCACAGATAAAAGCCCATCGAGTTCATCTTAACTGGAAGAGCGCCCGCCGCGCCCGGGGAGTTGGCAGGCGGAAGCGCCTGCCCTACCTTCGAGAGGAGACTAGCGCTTGCGGGCGGCACGGAGGCACAGCACGCGGCCGATTGCCAGCACCGCGATCACGCAGCCTGCTTCAATGGCGTAGCGCACCGCATCGGAAGGCACCCACGCACGCGCCACTACCGGATCGGTGAGGATCATCTCTCCGGCGACCTGCCCCAGAATTCCCGCCCCCACATAGATCAGCGCGGGGAAGCGATCCATGAGTTTCGAGAGCAGATTGCTCGAGAGCACGATGAACGGAATGCTCAGCCCCAACCCGAACGCGATCAGCCAGAAATTGCCGTGCGAAGCCGCGGCCACGGCGAGAATATTGTCCGTGGACATGGTGAGATCCGCCACCACGATGTACCAGATCGCTTCCCAGAAGCGCTTCGGCGCGGGCGCTTCGTCCGGTGGCGCGCTGGCATCGATCAGCACCTTGAGCGCGATCCACAAAATCAGCAGGCCGCCCACAATTTGCAAGTAAGAAACGGAGAGCAGGCGCGCCGCCACAGCGGTCAACGCTACCCGCAGCAGCACCGCCGCCGCGGCGCCCCCCGTGATGCCGATGCGGCGTTCCCGCGGGGAGAGCGAGCGCACCGCGAGCGCAATCACCAGCGCATTGTCGCCAGCCAGCAGCAGATCAATCAGAACGATCTTGCAGGCGCTCAGCAGGAAGTGCATTCGCTTCCAATCCACGCCTTGGCACGGCGGAAGAAGACTTGCGCCACGCGCACGTCCCGCAGAATTTGCGATTTCAGCTCTTCGGGCGTGGCGAACTTCCGCTCGGCGCGTACCCGGCGCAAAAACTCCACGCGAATCCGTGCCGGAGTATCCCCCGTCAGCGGGTCCAGCAGGAAGGTCTCGATGGTGCGTTCGTCGCTCTCCCCGAACGTCGGCCGGTAGCCGATGTTGGTGATCGAGTTCCACTCCCGACCGTTCCCGGTGTCTCGCGTCCGCGTCACGTAGACTCCGGCCGCGGGAACCACTTCCGCCGCCGTATCCAGATTGAGCGTCGGCACCGTCTGCCGGGAGCCAACGCCGCGCCCGCTCACCACCGCGCCCTCAAGCGCATACGCGTGCTGGAGCAACCGCGCTGCCGTGCCCACTTCTCCGTTACGAATGAGGTGCCGGATTCCACTGCTCGAAACCACGCGTCCGCGGCAAGTCACCGCGGCTACAATCTCGGTGGTGAATCCAAGTTGCGCGCCGAGCGCCGCCAGCACGGCCACGTTGCCCGCCTGGGCCTTGCCGAAGCGGAAATTGTCACCCACCAGCACCGCGCGCGCACCCAGTTTCTCCACCAGCAACTGCCGCGCAAACTCCTCGGGGGAAAGCTGTGCGATGTCCGCGGTGAAGGGTAGAATCAGCACCTGCTCGATGCCCTCCTCCGCCATCAACTCCGCCCGCCGGTCGGGAGAGGTCAGTAGCGGAGGCGTTCGCCCCGGCGCAACGACCCGCGTCGGGTGGGGATCGAAAGTCAGCACCGAGGGGCGCCATCCGTGCTCCGCGGCCACGGCCTTCACGCGGCGCAGGATCTGCCTGTGCCCATAGTGCACGCCATCGAAGTTCCCGATCGTGAGCGCGCTGGGCCCAAAATCCCTAGGCACCTCCGCGAGCGTGCGATAAACACGCAATTCCACGCCGGGTATGTTCACACCGGGCATATTCACACCGGGCATGCTAGGCAGCGCCTCGCACTTCGATTTCGAGTCCGTCATACGCCAGGCGGACGTGCGGCGGCAACATGCTCTCGGCACGCGCGTGCCCCAGATCGTGACAGATGTGCGTGAAGAACGCGCGCCGCGGCTCCAGTTTTTCCACCGTGCGCAAAGAGCGTTCCACCGTGGAATGGGTGGGGTGCGGCTTGTAGCGGAGCGCGTCCAGAAACAGCACGTCCAAGCCGCGCAGCAACTCCAGCGAGGCTTCGGGAATCTCGCTATGATCCGTCAGGTAGGCCGCGCCGCCGAAGCGGAAACCGTAGATCGTCTGGCTGCCATGCAGCACCGGCACCGGCACAAACTCCACTCCGCACACCTCGAACGGCGCGTCACTGATGATGCGCGCGTCCAGTCTGGGAATGTTCGACTCCTTCTTGCCGCCATCGAAAATGTAAGCGAAACATCGCTGAATCGCCGTCATGGTCTCCGGCGAGGCGAAGATCGGAATCTGCCCCTTCTGCTTGAAATTGAAGGGCCGCAGATCGTCCAGCCCCATCAGATGATCGGCGTGGGAGTGCGTGAACACCACGGCGTCCACCCGTGCGATGCGCGCGCGCAGCGCCTGTGTGCGCAGGTCCGGCGTGGTATCGATCAGAATGTTGCGCCCTTCGACGGTCACCAGCACCGAAGGCCGCAACCGCTGGTCGCGCGGATCGGTGGATTCGCACACATCGCAATGGCAGCCGATAGTCGGCACGCCCACACTGGTGCCGGACCCGAGCACCGTAATTCTGCAGGCCGGTGCGGACATTCAGGCTTTCGGCGCCGCGGCCTTGGCCAGCTCGTCGGAGACCTGTACGAAGCGGAAGCGCAATTCGGTGAGCGAGTTTTCCAGCATGCGCTGCTCGTCGAGGCTCAGGTTGCCTTTGGTCTTCTCCAGCAGCATCGCCAGCAGGTCGATGCTGTGCCGCGCCAACTGCAAATCGGGCGCCTGCTTCTCATCCTCGCCATAATGCATCAGGCCCAGATGGACCTCGCACTGGGCGCGCAGCGAAAGCACCATGAAGGCAAACGTAGGCGGGGGCAGGGGCATGCGCGGCTCGTCCTGCCGGGAGTCTTGCATTACTTCGTCGCTCATTGGATTTATTTTAACTCCGGGACAAAAGCAGATAAACGGACAGGCCGCCCGAGGCGACGGCCTGCCCGATTCACACTAGTAAGACTTGGCGATGACGGCGCGATGCGGTACGGTTTCTCCGGTCACGATGCACTTGCCCGGACCATCAAACTCGTCAACCAATGGGATATTGCGGATGGTCGCCTTGAATTCCTTCATGCGCGCATCCACTGCCGGGTCGTCTTTGATGTGAGCCATCACGAACTTGCCGCCGCCCTTTTCAGCCGTGGCGTTCTTGAGGATCTCCTCCACTTCACCGATCGAATTGGCCAGCACGGTATTGGCCTTCATCCGCTCTTTGGCGCGCGTGAAGAGCCCGGTCTGCATATCCGCCAGAGCTTCCGCCAGCTTGCCTGCGATGGCCGTCTGATCGACCGGTTCCTTGGTGCCCGTATCGCGACGCTTGAGCACGATCTTGCCGCTCGCCAGATCGCGCGGCCCCAGTTCCAGCACCACCGGCACGCCGCGGCGTTCCCAGTGGAAGAACTTCGCGCCGGGCGATTGGCCTTCGCGGTCGTCCACCTTCGCGCCCACTTCCTTGGCGATGCGGTGGGCGGCTTCGAGCACCGGGCCCTTCTCTTCCTCCTTGCGGTAAATGGGCACCAGCACGGATTTCACCGGCGCGAGTTTCGGCGGCAGCACCAGCCCCTTATCGTCGGAGTGCGTCATGATCAGGCCGCCGATCAGGCGCGTACTCACGCCCCAGCTCGTCTGCCACACATAATCGAGCTGGCCTTCCTTGTTCTGGAACTTCACGTCGAAGGCCTTGCCGAAGTTCTGGCCCAGATCGTGGCTCGTGCCCGCCTGCAGCGCCAGTCCGTTCTGCATCATGGCTTCGATCGAGTAGCTGCGCAGCGCGCCCGCGAACTTCTCCGCGCGCGTCTTCACGCCCTTGATCACCGGCATCGCCATTACGTCTTCCGACACTTCGGCATAGACGTCCAGCATGCGCAGCGATTCTTCGACCGCCTCTTCGTGGGTGGAGTGCGCCGTGTGGCCCTCCTGCCAGAGGAACTCCGTGGTGCGCAGGAACATGCGCGTGCGCAGTTCCCAGCGGACCACGTTGGCCCACTGATTGCACAACAGCGGCAGGTCGCGCCAGCTCTGGATCCACTTGGCGAAGAAGTGGCCGATGATCGTCTCCGAAGTGGGACGGATCACGTACGGTTCTTCCAGCGTCTTGCCTCCGGCCACGGTAACGACCGCCAGTTCCGGCGAGAAGCCTTCCACGTGCTCCGCTTCTTTTTTCAGGAAGCTCTCCGGAATCAGGAGCGGGAAGTAGAGGTTCTGGTGGTTGGTGGCCTTGAAGCGCTGGTCGAGTTCACGCTGCAGCACTTCCCAAACCGCGTAGCCGTTGGCCTTGATGACCATGCAGCCCTTCACGATTTCGGCCGGTTCGGCCATGTCGCCTTGCAGAACAACATCTTGATACCAGGCGGCAAAGTCCTGGCTTCGTGCGGTAATCGGTGATTCAGCCATAAGTTCAGTGTGTAACCTCCAGTGTGGCATACAGAGGCCGGAGTGGGACAGGCCGCCGCCACCCCATGCCTGCCTGGTTTGTCTGGGCGTCCACTTCCCCGGACCCCGCATCCGAAAGGGCTAGCCAGCTTTGGCCCGAATACCTCTCTGACCGGTCCCGCCCCGCCGGTATAATAAACTAACCCAATAGCCTCATGGATCATACGTCCCCCAATCAGCCCGAGGTGTCCGCGTCCAAATCCTCACCGCCCCCCGCCGCCAAGTCCTCCGGCCGCGGATGGTTCCGCCTGCTGCTCCTCCTCCTCGCCGTCGCGGCCGGTTACTACTTCTGGTACGCACCCAAATATCACCCTGCGTCCCCCGCCGGCCAGACCGCCGAGAACACCCCGGGCAGAGCACCGGGAGGCGGTCCCGGCGGACATGGGGCATTCGGACCCACACCCGTGGTCGCCACCAAAGCGCGCCGCGGCAACATCGGCGTCTATCTCAACGGACTCGGTTCCGTCACCCCGATCTACACCGTCGCCATCAAGAGCCGCGTCGAAGGCCAGCTGATGCAGGTCTTCTACAAGGAAGGCGACACGGTCCATCAGGGCGATCCGCTCATCCTCATTGACGAGCGCCCTTACCGCGTCGCACTCGAACAGGCCGAGGGCCAGTTGGCCCGCGACCGCGCCCTGCTCGATAACGCACGAGTCGATCTCGCCCGCTACCAGGGTCTGCTGGCGCAGCGAGCCATCCCGGAGCAGCAACTCTCCACCCAGCGCGCGCTCGTGGCCCAGTATGAAGGCACCGTCAAGATCGACGAGGGCCAGATCAACGCCGCCAAACTCAACCTCACCTACTGCCGCATCAATGCTCCCATCGCCGGGAAGATCGGGCTGCGCCTGGTCGATCCCGGCAATATCGTCAACACCAACGATGCCAACGGGCTCCTCGTCATCACGCAACTCGAACCCATCAGCGTCATCTTCACCATCGCCGAAGATCAGTTGCAGCCCGTCGCCCGCAAGATGCGCGCCGGGCAGAAACTCGGCGTCGATGCCTGGGACCGCGAGTTGAAAAACAAACTCGCTTCCGGCGTACTCTCCACCCTCGATAATCAAATCGACCAGACCACCGGCACCCTCAAGCTCCGCGCCACCTTCGACAATAAGAACGACACCCTCTACCCCAATCAATTCGTCAACGCCCGTCTCCTGGTGGAACAAAAAAGCGGCGTCACCCTGCTCAACACCGCCGCCATTCAGCGCACCACCACCAACACCTACGTTTATGTGGTCAACCCCGATCTGACCGTCTCGGTAAGAAACGTCACGCTCGGCACCACCGAGGGCGAGGATTCGGAGATCACCTCGGGCCTCGAACCGGGCGACCAGGTGGTCATGACCGGCGTGGACAAGCTCAACGAGGGCAGTAAAATCAGCCTGCCCGCGGTGCCGGAAGGCGGACGCGGCATGGCGCCCGCTGCCACCGGCGCAGCGGGGAAGCGCGCAGGCAAGCGCGGAGGCAAGCGGGGAGTCGCGCAGTGAGCCCGTCGCGGACGTTCATACTCCGCCCCGTCGCCACCTCGCTCCTCATGCTCGGCATCGTGCTCGCGGGCGCGGTTGCCTATGTGCAGTTGCCCGTCTCCGCCCTGCCCGAAGTCGATTACCCCACCATCCAGGTCACCACGTTCTATCCCGGCGCGAGCCCGGATGTGATGGCCTCCTCCGTCACCGCGCCGCTCGAGCGCCAGTTCGGCCAGGTCCCCGGATTGCAGCAGATGACCTCGACCAGTTCCGATGGCAGCAGCGTCATCACCCTGCAATTCAACCTCTCGCTCAATATCGATGTCGCCGAACAGCAGGTGCAGCAGTCCATCAACGCCTCCGGGACCTTCCTCCCCGCCGACCTCCCCACACCACCCATTTACAGCAAGACCAATCCCGCCGATACACCCATCCTTACCCTCGCGCTCAGTTCCAAGACTCTCGCACTCTCGAAAGTCGAGGACCTCGCCGACACCCGGCTCGCGCCCAAGATCTCGCAGTTGCCCGGAGTCGGCCTCGTCAGCATTTCCGGCGGACAGAAGCCCGCCGTGCGGATTCAGGCAAACCCCACCCAGCTCGCCTCCTACGGACTCAACCTCGAGGACCTGCGCACCGCGATCGTCGCCGCCAACGTCAACCAGGCCAAGGGCAGCTTCGACGGACCCCATCAGGCGTACCAGATCGGCGCCAACGATCAGCTCCTCTCCAGCGGCGATTACGCGCCGCTCGTGATCGCCTACCGCAATGGCGCGCCCGTCAAACTCACCGATGTCGCCTTCGTCAAAGACGACGCCGAGAATATCCGCCAGGCCGCATGGATGAACGACACGCCCGCCGTGATCATGAACATTCAGCGGCAGCCCGGCGCCAACATCATTTCCGTGGTGGATCGCATCAAGACCCTGCTGCCGCAGCTCACCAGTTCCCTGCCGCAATCCGTCGACGTCAAGATCCTCACCGACCGCACCACCACCATCCGCGCCTCCGTGGAAGACGTGCAGTTCGAAATGATCCTCACCGTGGGACTGGTCATCATGGTGATCTTCATCTTCCTGCGCAACGTCGCCGCCACCATCATCCCCTCCATCGCCGTTCCGCTCTCGCTCGTGGGCACCTTCGGAGTGATGTACCTGTTGGGCTACAGCCTCAACAACCTCACCCTGATGGCGCTCACCATCTCCACCGGCTTCGTGGTGGATGACGCCATCGTGATGATCGAGAACATCGTCCGCTATATCGAAGAGGGCGAGAAACCTCTGCTGGCTGCGCTCAAAGGCTCGGAGCAGATCGGCTTCACCATCATCTCCCTTACCATCTCCCTGATCGCCGTTCTCATCCCGCTCCTGTTCATGGGCGATATCGTGGGCCGCCTCTTCCGCGAATTCGCCGTCACCCTCTCCGTCACCATCCTCGTCAGCGCGGTAGTCTCCCTCACGCTCACGCCGATGATGTGCTCCAAGCTGCTCAAGCACACGCCCGCCTCCAGCCAGGGACGCCTCTACCGCGCCTCCGAACGCGCTTTCGAAGCGGTCATCGCTTTCTACGGACGCACGCTCCAGTTCGTGCTCCGCTTTCAGACCATCACGCTGTTCGTCGCCGTCGGCACGCTCGGCATCACCATCTACCAGTTCAAAATCATCCCCAAAGGCTTCTTCCCGATTCAGGATACCGGCGTGATTCAGGGTGTCAGCGAAGCCGCTCAGACTATCTCTTTCGCCGAGATGGCCGCCCGGCAGCAGGAACTCGCCCGCGTGATTCTCAAAGACCCCGCCGTGGCCAACCTGGAAAGCTTCATCGGCATCGATGGCACCAACACCACCCTCAACAGCGGACGCATTCTCATCAACCTCAAGCCCCTGAAAGAGCGTAAGACCAGCGCGGTGGAGGTCATCCGCCGCCTGCAGCCGCACCTCGAACCGATCGCCGGCATCACCCTGTTCATGCAGCCCGTGCAGGATCTCTCGGTCGAAGACCGCGTCAGCCGCACCCAGTTCCAGTACACGCTCGAAGACCCCAACACGACCGAGCTCAATCTCTACACCGAACGCATGATCGCGGAACTGCGCAAGCTCCCCCAACTGCGCGATGTCGCCAGCGATCAACAGGTCAAGGGTCTGCGCGCCAAGCTCGTGATCGATCGCAACACCGCCTCCCGCCTCGGCATTACGCCCGCCGCCATCGATCAGACACTCTACGATGCCTATGGCCAGCGCGAAGTCTCCACCATGTTCACGCAGTTGAACCAGTACCACGTGGTGCTCGAAGTCGCCCCCGGCTTCGAACAGAGCCCGCTCAATCTGCGCGATCTCTACATCCGCACCGGAATGGGCTCACCCACTGGCGGCGCCGGCGTAGTCGCGGGCGGTTCCAGCAGCAACGGCCTCTCTCGCGGACCGGTCAGCGCCACCCCCGGCTCCGCTTCCGCCGCATCCTCCGCCAACGCCACCGGCAGCGCTTCCAGCAGCGTCTTCGGCAATGCCCCGGCCTCTTCCGCGGTCTTCGCCACCGGCGGCCAGGTGCCGCTCAGCGCCTTCAGTTCCGTGGAGATGACCTCCGTCCCCATCACCGTCAATCACCAGGGACAGTTCCCCGTGGTCACCCTCTCTTTCAACCTCGCCCCCGATGTTTCGCTCGGCGATGCCGTGGATGCTGTCAACCGCGTCAAGCAGGATCTCAACATGCCCGCCAGCATTCAGGGCGGCTTCCAGGGCACCGCACAGGCATTCCAGGCCTCGCTCGCCAATGAGTGGATTCTCATCCTCGCCGCGCTCGTCACTGTCTACATCGTGCTCGGCGTGCTCTACGAAAGCTACATCCACCCCATCACGATCATCTCCACGCTGCCCTCCGCCGGCGTCGGCGCGCTGCTCGCCCTCAACCTCACGCATCAGGATTTCAGCGTGATTGCGTTGATCGGCGTGGTGCTATTGATCGGCATTGTCAAGAAGAACGCCATCATGATGATCGATTTCGCACTGGATGCCGAACGCAGCGAAGGCATGTCCCCGCGCGAAGCCATTTACCAGGCCTGCCTGCTGCGCTTCCGCCCCATCATGATGACCACCATGGCCGCGCTGCTCGGCGCCGTCCCGCTCGCCCTCGGCAGTGGCGTGGGCTCCGAACTCCGCCGTCCGCTCGGCATCACCATCATCGGCGGACTTGTCTTCAGTCAGGTCCTCACCCTCTACACCACGCCCGTCATTTATCTCTTCTTCGATCGGCTCGCCCGCCGCTTCGCCAGCAACTCTGAACCCGATGCCGGCCTCGGAGATGGCGCGGCGGAACCGGTGCAGCCATGAGCGTTGAGAAGGCAGCCATGAGCTTGGAGACAATGCCGTGAACATCTCCGCGCCCTTCATTCGCCGGCCCGTCGCCACCACTCTACTGCTCGTCGCCATCGCGCTCTCCGGCGCCGTCGCTTTCCGCATGCTCCCGGTCTCGCCCTTGCCGCAGGTGGATTTCCCCACCATTAGCGTCAACGCCAGCCTCCCCGGCGCCAGCCCCGAAACCATGGCCTCTTCCGTGGCCACGCCCCTGGAACGCCAGTTCGGACGCATCGCCTCCGTCACGGAGATGACCTCCTCCAGTTCCCTCGGCAACACCAGCATCACGCTGCAATTCGACCTCAACCGCAATATCGATGCCGCCGCCCGGGACGTGCAGGCAGCCATCAACGCCGCCCGCGGTTACCTGCCTTCCAACCTCCCCTCCAACCCCGGCTATCGCAAGGTGAACCCCGCCGATTCGCCCATCTTCATGCTCGCCCTCACCAGCGACATCGTGGATAAGGGCGTGATGTATGACGCCGCGTCCACCATCATGGCCCAGAAGCTCTCCCAGGTTTCCGGCGTGGGCCAAGTCTCGGTCGGCGGCAGTTCGCTCCCCACCGTCCGCGTCGAACTCAATCCCAACTCGCTCAACAAATACGGCATCGGTCTCGAACAGGTGCGCAGCGTCCTCGCCACCGCCAACGCCAATACGCCCAAGGGCCACTTCTCCAACGGCAAGCAACTCTGGGAAGTCGGCGCCAACGACCAGATCTTCAAAGCCGCCGATTACCAGCCACTGATCGTCTCCTATCACAAAGGCCTCGCCGTGCGCGTCTCCGATGTCGGCACCGCCATCAACAGCGTCGAGGACATGCGCAATGCCGGGTACCTCAACGGCAAGCCCAGCGTGCTCGTCATCGTCTTCCGCCAGCCCGGCGCCAACATCATCGAGACGGTGGACCGCATCCGCGCCACGCTCCCCCAACTCAAAGCCGCCATCCCTCAATCCATCGACATGCGCGTCGCTATGGATCAGACCATCACCATCCGCGCCTCCGTGCGCGATGTCGAACGCTCGCTGATCCTCAGCGTCTTCCTCGTCATCCTCGTCGTCTTCTTTTTTCTGCGCGATCCGCGCACCACCTTCATTCCATCGATCGCCGTGCCCGTTTCGCTCGTCGGAACCTTTGGCGTGATGTACCTGCTGCATTACTCGATCGATAACCTCTCGCTGATGGCCCTGACGATCTCCACCGGCTTTGTGGTGGATGACGCGATCGTCGTGATCGAGAACATCACCCGCTATCTGGAAAAGGGCATGAGCCCGATGGCCGCGGCATTCAAGGGCGCCTCTGAAATCGGCTCCACCGTCCTCACCATCAGCATCTCGCTGATCGCCGTCTTCATCCCTCTACTGCTGATGGGCGGCATCGTCGGACGCCTCTTCCGCGAATTCGCCGTCACCCTCTCCATCGCCATCCTCGTCTCCATGGTGGTCTCCCTCACCGCCACTCCCATGATGTGCGCCTACCTGCTCAAACCGCATCAGGCACACGGCTGGCTCTACCGCACCAGTGAGCGCGCCTTCGATTGGGTGGTGGGAATGTACGCCCGCTCCCTCACCGTCGTGCTGCGCCACTCTTTCATCACCCTGATGGTGCTCTTCGGCGTCATCGGACTGAACGCGTGGCTCTTCATCCGCGTCCCCAAGGGCTTCTTCCCGCAGCAGGATAACGGACGCCTCTCCGGCCAGATCATCGCCGATCAGGACACCTCTTTCCAGGCCATGGACCGCATCCTGCTGCAGACCGTGAAGACTCTCGCGGCCGACCCGGCGCTCGACGCCGTGCTCGGCTTCTGCGGCGGCGGCGGTCCCGGCGGAGGCAGCGGCTCCAATCAGGCCCGCATGTTCATGTCCCTCAAACCGCTCGACGAGCGCCGCACGCCCGCCGAACAGGTGATCGCCCGCCTGCGCCCGCAACTCGCGCGCATTCCCGGCGCCACCATCGTCCTGCAGGCCAATCAGGATATCCGCGTCGGCGGCCGCAACGCCCCCGCCCAGTACCAATTCACCATGCGCGGCGATAACAATGAGGATCTGATCACCTACGCTCCCCGCATGTTCCAACAGTTGAAGAAGATCAACCTCATCGCCGATGTGAATAGCGACCAGCAAAACCGCGGTCTTCAATCCCTGGTCACGTATGACCGCAACACCGCCGCGCGCTTCGGCATCGCTCCGCAGGTGATCGACGACACCCTCTACGACGCCTTCGGCCAGCGTCAGGTCTCCGTCATGTACTCGGCCCTGAACCAGTACCACGTCGTCATGGAGATCGCCCCGCAATACTCGCAGAACCCGGAAATTCTCAAACAGGTCTACGTGCGCAACCCCGCCGGACAGCAGGTGCCGCTCAGCGCCTTCGCGCGCATGGCCCCCGCCACCGCGCCGCTCTCCATCAGCCACCAGGGCCTCTTCCCCTCCACCACCATTTCTTTCAACCTCCAGCCCGGCGTCGCCCTCGGTGATGCCGTCAGTTCCATCATGCAGGCCGCCGGAACGGTCGGCCTGCCGCCCAGCATCCAGACCATGTTCAGTGGCACCGCCCAGGCCTATCAGGATTCCCTCGGCAGCGAACCCGTTCTCATCGGCGCGGCCCTCCTCACCGTCTATCTGGTGCTCGGGATTCTCTATGAGAGCATCGTGCACCCCATCACCATCATCTCCACCCTGCCCTCCGCTTCCATGGGCGCGCTGCTCGCCCTCATGATCACCAACACCGACCTCAGCATCATCGCCATCATCGGCATCATCCTCTTGATCGGCAT
>CAIRBY010000610.1 GCA_903876865.1 uncultured Acidobacteriia bacterium | reverse complement strand
TCGTGAACCAGGAAGTCGCCCTCGGTGGGCGCGGGGAACTCCGCGCCGTGCAGGCAGGAAGCGGCGAAAAGCGCGATCGCCATCAGGGAGAGTCGGGACATGCCCACGATGCTATCGCATACTGGAAAGCAGATGCGACTGGCTCTGTTCGGAATCCTCCTGGTGGCGCTCGCTCCGGCCGCCAACCGGGGCGCCCTGCGCGACCCACACGCCACCTTCTGGGCAAAACGCGCGCCCGCGGTATACCGCGTCAGAGTGGAGACCACGCGCGGCAGCTTCGTCATGGAGGTGCATCGCGAGTGGGCCCCGCTCGGCGCGGACCGCTTCTATAACCTGGTGCGGGCGGGCTTCTACGATGACTCCCGCTTCTACCGCGTCACCGCGCGTTTCGCTCAGTTCGGCATCGCCGGCGCGCCCGCAACCGCCGCGGTGTGGCGCGACATCACCCTCCCCGACGATCCCGTGACGCACTCCAACACCCGCGCCACCTTCGCCTTCGCCATGACCGGTCCGCACGCCCGCACCACCCAGATCTACATCTGCAAAAAAGATATGCCCGAGCAGGACGCGCAGGGCTTCTCCCCGCTCGGCGCCATCGTGCAGGGCATGGAGACGGTGGATGCGCTTTACGCGGAGTACGGAGAGACAGCCGGCGGCGGCATGCGCGGCGGCAAACAGGGACGAATCTTCGCGGAAGGCAACACGCATCTGGACCGCGACTTCCCCCGCCTCGACCGCCTCCAGCGCGCCCGGGTTGTGAAGTAAAGCGCGAGGTGTTTAACTCTTTTCAGGACCTTTTTATGCGAATCAGCTTTCTTCCCCTGTGCGCCGCCTCGCTTGCTCTGCTGGCGCTGAGCGGCCCCTTGGCCGCAGCCCCCAACGAAATTAAACTCGGCGCCGACCGCCGCATCCGCATCACAGACGACTGGCGCTTCTATAAGGGCGATGCTCCGGGAGCCGAAGAGGCGAAGTTCGCCGATGCCGCGTGGCGCACACTCGACCTGCCCCACGATTGGGCCATCGAAGGCCCCTTCGACCGTAAGTTCAATCCCCACGATGGCGGCCTGCCCTTCTTCGGCGTGGCCTGGTACCGAAAGCACTTCAGCCTTCCCGCCGCCGCAAAGGGCAAGCAGATCGCGGTGCAGTTCGATGGCGCCATGTCCAACGCGCAGGTCTGGCTCAACGGACAGAAAGTGGGCGCGCGCCCCTATGGCTACGAGAGCTTCGCGCTCGATCTCACACCCTATGTGAAGTTCGGCGAAGAGAACGTGCTCTCGGTGCGCCTCGCGCCGGAAGATCAATCGTCGCGCTGGTATCCGGGCGCGGGCATCTATCGCAACGTGTGGCTCATCGTCACCGGAGGCGTGCGCGTGGCGCAGTGGGGCACCTACATCACCACGCCCGCGGTGACGGACGGGCAGGCGACCGTGGTGGTGAAAACGGAAGTGGAGAATCGCGGCAACGCGGAAGCAAAGGCCAGCGTGGAGACGGCGCTGTTCGATGCCGCCGGCAAAGCAGCCGGACGCGCCACCAGTGAAATCACGCTCGCGGCCGGCGCGAAGCAGACCGTGGAAGCGCGCATCGAGGTCGCCAATCCGCACCGCTGGGATATGGATACTCCCTACCTCTACAGCGCGAAGAGCACCGTCAAAGCGGGCGGCACGCAGACCGATCAATATGTGACGCCCTTCGGCATCCGCACCATCGAGTACACCCGCGAGCGCGGCTTCCTGCTCAACGGCAAGCCGCGCAAATTCCAAGGCGTCTGCAACCACTCCGATCTCGGCGCGCTCGGCACCGCCGTCAATGTGCGCGGCCTCGAACGCCAGCTCGAAATCATGAAGAGCATGGGCGTCAACGCCATCCGCACCAGCCACAATCCGCCCGCGCCCGAACTGCTCGATCTCGCCGACCGCATGGGCCTCGTGATCATGGACGAAGCCTTCGATATGTGGGCGATCCCCAAGGTGAAGAACGGCCTCTCCAAGTATTGGAAAGAGTGGTACGAAACCGACCTGCGCGAGTTCATCCGCCGCGACCGCAATCACCCGAGCGTGGTCCTCTGGAGCATCGGCAATGAGATCCCCGAGCAGGGCCGCACCGATGGCGCGAAACTCGCGCAGCGCCTCACCGATATCTGCCACGAAGAGGATCGCACCCGCCCCACCACCGCGGCCTTCAACAACGCCAACGGCGCCATCAAGAACGAACTCGCCGACGCGGTGGATATCCCCGGCTTCAATTACAAACCCTCCGAATATGCCCGCATTCTGAAAGAGCATCCGAAGTGGATCATCTTCGGTTCGGAGACGTCATCGGCCGTCAGTTCGCGCGGCGTCTACCACCTGCCCATCGAAAAATACGAGAAGCACCCCTCGCTGCAATTGACCAGCTATGACGTGATCGCGCCGCCCTGGGCCTACATCCCCGACGTGGAATTCGCCGCGCAGGAGAAGAGCCCCAGCGTGATGGGCGAGTTCGTCTGGACCGGCTTCGATTACCTCGGCGAACCCACGCCCTATTTCAACGGCTCGGGCAAGAACGACGCCGATTGGCCCTCGCGCAGTTCCTACTTCGGCATCGTGGACCTCGCCGGCTTCCCCAAGGACCGCTTCTATCTCTACCAGAGCCAGTGGACCGCGAAGCCCATGGTGCATCTGCTGCCGCACTGGAATTGGGCGGGCATGGAAGGCAAGCCCATCCCGGTGATGGTCTACACCAACGCGCAGGAAGTGGAACTGTTCCTGAATGGCAAGTCGCTGGGACGCAAGCAGCGGTTCGGCGAACCGGTGGAACTGCCGGTGGGCACGAACGCCAGCGCGGACCGCAAGATCCAATCCAAGTACCGCCTGCTCTGGCAGGTGCCCTACGCGGCGGGCGCGGTGAAGGCGGTGGCCTATAGCGACGGCAAACAGGTATCGGTGACCGAGGTGAAGACGGCGGGAGCGCCGGCGCGCATCGTCCTCACCCCGGACCGCGCCGACATCCACGCCGATGGCGACGATCTCTCTTTCGTGACCGTGCGCATCGAAGACAAGGACGGCAACCTCTGCCCCGCAGCCGACAATCTGGTGAAGTTCAAGCTGGAAGGTCCGGCGAGCATCGCCGGCGTGGACAATGGCAATCCGGCCACGGTGGAGTCTTTCCAGTCCGATTCGCGCAAAGCCTTCAACGGCCTCGCGCTCCTGATTGTCCGCGGAGAGCGCGGCCACGCCGGCAAGGTGAAAATCACCGCCACCGGCGAAACGCTCCGCCCCGCCGAAACCGTCGTGACCACAAAGTAGAGCAGCGAGTGGGACAGGCCATCGTCTTAGGTGGCCTGTCCGGCTAATCTGCGCTTTGCCTTTGCCGTAGGCAGGAGCTCTCGCCTGCCAACCAGCGCCGCCCGGGGAGTTGCCAGGCGGAAGCGCCTGCCCTACGCCGCGGGCCGCCGCCCCTCACCCTCGGCGCGTAGCATCGTGAGCAGCCGCTCCATCCCCGCTGCCCAATCCGGGAAGAGATCAATGTACTGGAGCTTACCTTGAATCGCGCGCGGCACCGCGCAATCGTCCAACCGCACCGGCACCACGAAGATCTCATCCAACGGGACATTGCGGGCGCAATCCAGCGCGTAGCGGATTTCGGATTGAAAGCCGCCCTTCTTGCGGGCGCTGCGCCGCGAGAAGCAGGCCACGAAGAAATCCGCGCCCTCGATGGCGGCTTCGATGGCGCGAGGCCAGTTCTGCCCCGCCAGCAGCCGGCGCACGTCGAGCCACGGGTTGAAGCCTGCCTGCTCCAGATCGTCATAGAGCCGGCGGGCCAGCACTTCGTCTTCTTTCGCGTAGGCAATGAAGATGCGGGCGCCATTCCGCGCTTCGAAGCGAAAGCCCTGGTGCGGGTCGGGCAGAAACACTCCCAGCCCGTCGATTTCAATCACTTTCCCGCTGGCCAAGGCGGCGGTGACAATGCGCGCCAGCTGCTGGCAGGCAGAGCAGGATGGGGACGGGGACTTCGGCTCAGACACGGCGCTTGCTCTTTTCCCGCTCGAACGCGACCTTGCCATCCGCACCGGGGAGGAAGCGTCCCAACCCCGGAAGCAGCGTTTCCCTGCCCTGGCGCACGCTTTCCAGGATCTCCCGCACCACCAAATCCAACTGATCTGCGGCTTCTCCATGCGTGCTTCCGGAGCGCCGGGCCATCTTTTGCACGATTTCGGGCTTCTTCATCCGCCCTCACTCTACCAATCGCAACCCTCCAGACCGGTCGCCCGGCACCGGCTATTGAATCGTAGAGTCGATTTTTCAATGATTTACGAATCAACAACATTTTTGGAACTGTTGTGATCCACACATGAACTGATTTTAATTCCGGATTAAGAGACCTTTCATCTAAGTTTCGATATTATTGACCCAGACGACAAGTAAGTTCGTCAACCTCCAAGGAGAACCGCACAAATGAAAAAACTGATGACCCTCATGCTCGGCGCCGCCATGGCCTTCACCGCCGTTGTCGCCGTCGCCCAGGAAGCACCCAAGAAGGAAGACACCACCAAGACCAAGAAAAAGGGTGGCAAGAAGAAGGCCGACACCACCAAGAAGGACGGCAGCCGCTAGTCGGTTTCCTCTTCTCAAAGTTCTGGGAAGCCGCGTAGCGCTTCGGCTGCTACGCGGCACCTCAGAGAGTCTGTAGTTCCCTCCCCTGCCCCGCCTGTTCCACCCTCCCCCTTCCAAAATGAAGCAGTTTTAATTTAGCCTTAACCCCTGGTTCATCCGATCTCCGCTATTCTGACTCCATTCCATCTGGAGGTTCCCTATGAAAAAACTGATGACGCTGATGCTCGGCGCCGCGCTGGCTTTCAGTGCCGTGGCCGTTTCGTTCGCCCAGGATACAACCAAGAAGACTTCCCCCAAGAAAAACAAGAAGAAGAAGTCCACCAAGGCCCCCAAGAAAGACGGCTAGGCACTCCCCGCTGGTTTCTTTTGCCGGGGCACCGTGCGGCGCCCCGGCAGATGAAGTCCTTTTAACCTCCGTTTAATCCCCCCTGAGCCCAAGGTTCGCTATCCTGAGTCCGTTCGACCAGGAGAACCACCATGAAAAAATTAATGACGGTGATGCTCGGCCTCTCGCTCGCGCTCGGCAGTGTTGCCGTTGCGTTCGCCGATTCGCCCTCGCAGTCCACCAAGAAGAAAAAGAAGAAGAGCGGCAAGAAGGGCGGCAAGAAGGGCCCGGTAACCACCAAGAAAGGCGGCGGCTAGTCCGTCGCGGGGCCGGATGGCCTGCCGGCGAAGGTGGCAATCCGCCCCTACGCCGGCGTCACTCCGGCCCTCACCAACGTCCAAGTCCCTTGTCTGCTTCCAGATTTGCCCTCACTAGCTCCAGATAGCCGTTCAATTAGTGTGTCGGAACGGTAACCATTTCCCCCCGGGTCTCGCCCATTCATAGGAACTGAAATGTTCGAAGGAAAATCCATGAAGGTTTCCAGAGCGGCTACCGCTCTCTTACTGACTACATTCGTGATCGCCCTGTCCGCGCAGACACCCCCTGCCGCCCCTGCCCGAAGCCAGGTCTCCGGCACGGTGGTTTCCGTGAATGCGGATGCGAAACAGATGTCCGTGAAAAGCGATAAGGGCGAAGAACTCGCGGTTACGCTCACCGATAAGACTCGCGTCCTGGGCATGCCCCCGGGAGAGACCGATACCAAGAAGGCCACGCCGGTAGCGTTGAACACCCTGAGCGCAGGGGATCGCGCACTCGTGATCGGGCCTACGCCCACGGATCCGAAAGTCTGGACGGCCACCACCGTTCTCGTATTGAGCAAGAGCGGCTTGGCCAGTCTGCAGCAAAAGGAACAGGATGACTGGAAGAAGCGCGGCAGCACGGGCACGGTAACGGCGGTAGATCCGGCGGGCAAGAACGCGACCATTAAAGTGGGTCAGCGCACCCTGACCGTGCAGCCTTCCGAAAAAACCGCGGTTCTGCACTATTCTCTGGATTCGGCGCGCTTCGCGGACGCCAAACCGAGCAAGTTCACCGAGATCAAGGTCGGCGACCAGATGCGCGTCTTGGGCAACAAGACCGAAGACGGCGCGACGATTCTGGCCGAGAAGATCATCTCCGGCACGTTCCGCCAGCTCGCGGCCACCATCACTTCGATCAATGCGACCACCGGCGAACTGCTGGTGAAAGATCTGGCGACCAAAAAGCCGATGACCATCAAGCTCGACCCGGACTCGACCATGCGTAAGCTCTCCGAACAGATGGCGGCGATGCTGGCGCGCCGTTACAATCCGGCGGCACAAGCCGGCGGTGCTGGCGCCGGACGCGGCAGCGGCGGTCCCCCCGCGGGTGCGGGTGGTGGAGCCGGTGCGGGTAGTGGAGCAGGCGGCGGCATGGGGCGCGGAATGGGTGGCCCCGGCGGCGGTGGCGGCGGCCGCGGCGGCGATGTGAACACCATGCTGGACAGCCTTCCAGCCATGCAACTTTCCGAGTTGAAGCCAGGTGACGCGATCATGGTTTCCACGACTCAGGGCAGCGACCCGACTCGCGTCACGGCAATCATGTTATTGGCGGGGGTCGAACCCCTGCTTACGTCCCCCACAGCAGCCCGCGACATCATGGGCAGCTGGAACCTCGGTGGCGGCGGCGGAGATTCCGGCGGGCAGTAGACAGACGATTTCAGACTTCTCAGCTCTCAAGCAACAACCGTTTTTGTCAACAATCGATAAAGGAATAAAGATACTAAGGATGAGTATGCTCAAGTTGCGGACTATTTGTGTTTTCCTGGTCACGGCCGCTCTGCTTCTGTGCTTGGCACAGGCACAGACCCCGGGAACCGGCACTCTGCGCGGAACCATGACGGACGATTCAGGCGCCGTCATTCCCGCGGCCAATGTCACGCTGACAGGCGCCGGCGGCGTCAAAAAGACGGCGCAGACGCAGGCCGATGGCAGTTACGTATTTCAGGGACTCGCGCCCGGACAATACGCGGTGTCGGTGAGCTTCCCCGGCTTCACCCCCGTCAACAAACCGGTGACCGTGGCCGCCGGCGCCAGCATCGTGGTGCCGATCCAAATGGCCGTGAAAGCGGAAAAGCAGGAGATCACGGTTGCGGAACAGAACACGACGGCGCTGAGCGTGGAACCGGATAACAACGCGACGGCACTGGTGCTGCGCGGCGAAGATCTGGCTGCGCTGCCCGACGATCCCGACGATCTCTCCGACGCGCTGCAGGCGCTAGCCGGACCCGGTTCGGGCCCGAACGGCGGTTCCATCTACATCGATGGCTTCAGCGGCGGCCAGTTGCCGCCCAAGGAATCGATTCGCGAAATCCGCATCAACCAGAACCCGTTTTCGGCGGAATTCGACCGCCTCGGCTTCGGCCGCATTGAGATCTTCACCAAGCCCGGCACGGACCGGTATCGCGGCAGCGCGTACCTGAACGATACCAACGCCGCGCTGGATTCGCGCAATCCGCTGGCCTCCAACAAGCCGGATTACAACAACCGCAACTTCGGCGGCAACTTCGGCGGACCGGTCAACAAGAAATCTTCGTTCTTCATCGACTTCCAGCGCCGCGACATCAAAGACAACGCGATCACCAACGCCTACTTCGTGGATCCGACCTCGTATGCGGTCAACCACATCACCACCGCGCTGGTCACCCCGACCACGAACATGACGATCTCGCCGCGCTTCGATTATCAGCTGACCAAGAACAACTCGATCACGGCGCGCTTCGAACAGCGCTTCAATACGCGTGACAACCAGGGTCTCGGACGCACCGTGCTGCCTCCGCCGTACAACAACGACACGGCCTACAACAGCACCGGCAACGGCCAGAACCTGATGCTCACGGAAACGGCGATTCTGAGCGCGAAGGTCATCAACGAAACGCGTTTCCAGTTCAGCCGGAATCACACCCAATCGAACGGCAACCTGATCCCGAGCATCAGCGTGGCGGGCGAATTCACCACGGGCGGCAACGGAATCGGCAACAAATACGACACCACCAAGCACTTCGAATTGCAGAACTACACCTCGGTGCTGCACGGCGCGCATACGCTGCGCTTCGGCGTCCGGTTGCGCCGCGAGAGCGACGCCAACCAGAATCCGCAGGGCTTCAACGGATCGTTCAGCTTCAACGGCGGCGTGGTGCCGCTGCTCAACGCACAGAACCAGGTTCTGCTGGACGCGAGCGGCAACCCGCAGGTCACGCAGATCACCTCTCTGCAACAGTACATCCGCAACCTGCAACTGTTGAAGGCGGGCTTCACCGAGACGCAGATTCAGCAGTTGGGCGGCGGCCCCTCGAAGTTCAGCATTCAGGCGGGACAGCCGTTCATCACGCTGAACCGTTGGGATGCGGGCCCCTTCATCCAGGACGATTGGAGACTGCGGCCCAACTTCACCCTGAGCCTCGGCCTGCGCTATGAAGTGCAGACGCTGCTCAGCGACCACAAGAACATCGCCCCGCGCCTTGGCTTCGCCTTCGCCCCGGGTTCGGCCAAGAACGGCCGGCAGAAGACCGTCATCCGCGGCGGCTTCGGTATCTTCTACGACCGCATCGGCACTGGCCCTTACGAAAACGCGCTGCTGAACAACGGCACCACCCAGTTGCAGTACACGGTGACCAACCCCACCTTCTACCCGAACATTCCGGCGCTCTCCACGCTGAATGCCGGACAGAACACGATCAATATCGTGGATGCGAAGCTGAGGTCGGAATACAGCATGCAGGCGGCAATCGGCATCGAACGCCAGTTGCCCAAGAGTTCCACGGTGAGCTTGACCTACACCAACAACCGTTCCAACCATCTCTCGCAGAACGTGCCGATCAACGCGCCGCTGCCGGGCACCTACAACCCGCTGCAGGCGCCGGGACCGAGCAACGGCCTGTTCCCGTACGGCTATAGCGCCGGCAACCTCTTCGAGTACGAATCGGGCGGCAGATTGAAGCAGAACATCCTGATGCTGAGCTTCAACACGCGCTTCAGCCGCCGGGTTTCGCTGCAGGGCAACTACTCTTACACCTCGGCGAAAGACCTGCCGGGCTCGCCCACCAACCCCTACAACTTCCAGCAGGATTGGGGCCGCAGCAGCCTGGACCGCAAGAACAACTTCACCCTGATCGGCAACATCGCGGGACCGAAGGGCGTTTCGTTCAGCCCCTTCATCACGCTGCGCTCCGGCGCGCCTTACGACGTACTGCTCGGCCAGGATGTGTACGGCGACAATAACAACAACGCGCGCGCCGCATTCGCTGCTTCGGGCGCGACTTGCGGAGTGGGCGGTGTGGTCTGCACCACTTTGGGCAACTTCAGCACCAGCTACAATGTGGCCAACCCCACCAACCTGGTGCCGCGCAACTACCTCACCATGGCTGGCCTGATTTCGGCCAACATGCGCATCTCCAAGAGCTTCGGCTTCGGTCCGAAGCGCGCCGGCGCAGCCGGTGCGGCCGATTCCGGCATGGGCGGTGGCCCTCCCGGCGGTGATATGGGCGGCGGCGGTGGCGGCGGACGCGGCGGCGGCGGCATGGGCGGCGGCGGTGGCGCTCGCGGCGGCGGCGGCGGTATGGGCATGGGCGGCGGTGGC
>CAIRBY010000609.1 GCA_903876865.1 uncultured Acidobacteriia bacterium | reverse complement strand
TCCGATGAGGGCGGCTTCACGGGCGAGGGCCTGGTAGAGGAGGCTATCGAGCCAGGGGGAGACGGGTTGGACGCCGCTTTCGGCGGGGGTGCGGAGGAGGGGTTCAAAGAGCCGGAACTTGACGAGCGCGACGGGGAGGAGCAGGGAATTGGCATAGGTGCAGCGGAGGATGCGGAGGCCGGCGGCGGAGAAGAGACCGGTAAAGCGGCGGCGGGTGAAGCGCTGGCGCTCGTGGGCGAATTCGCCATGGCGGCTGCGGAGGATATCGAGGGCGGAGGTACGAACGACGAGGAGGCCGCCGGGTTTAGTGACGCGGACGAGTTCACTGGCGGCGGCGAACTCTTCGCCGCGGGGGAGATGGGCGATGACGTCGATGGAGAGGACGAGGTCGAAGACGCCGGTGGGGAAGGGGAGGCTGCGGGTATCGCCCTGCACGGGATCGCGGACGCCGAGCGCACGGGCGTAGTGGAGGCCATCGCGGCTGTAATCGAGGGGGACGACGGGGAGGTTGTGTTCGGTCTGGAGGAGGTGGGAGAGGTAGCCGGTGCCGCAGCCGGCTTCGAGGGCGCGGGAGATGGTGCGGCCCTGGAGGTGGGGCTGCAGCAGGCGGAAGAGGATTTCGCGCATGCCGCGGTACCACCAGAAATCGGCTTCGGCTTGGCGGATGTTGACGAACTCCGCGGGGTTCATGAAGCCGCTCATTCGGGTGGGGCGGCTCCGGGTGTGTCTGAGGGGTCGGCTGGCGTGACGTCTGGTGTGAGGGTGGGGGCTACGGCCAAGCCCATGAGTTTGTCAAAGGCGGCGCGGGCGGCGCGTTGGGAGGCGATTTTCTTGGTGCGTCCTTCGGCCTGGCCGGCGCATTCGCGGCCGACGCGGACTTCGACGGTAAAGATTTTGGAGTGTTCGGGGCCCTGTTCGCGGATGGTGTTGTAGCGGGGTTCGGGGAGATTGCGGGCTTTGGCGAGGTCTTTCAAGGCGCTCTTGAAGTTGCTGACGGCGGGCTGGACATCGGTGCCGGCATCGGGATCGAGGGCGGTGGGCAGGTCCATGATCTCGTTGACGATGAACTGGCGGACGGGTTCCATGCCGCCATCGAGATAGATTGCGGCGATGACGGCTTCGAGGGCGTCGACGAGGAGGGTCTTCTTGGTGCGACCGCCGCTCATCTCTTCGCCGCGGCCGAGTTCGAGGAAGCTGCCGAGATCGAGCCGGCGGGCGACACCGTGGAGATGGGCTGCGCTGACGAGTTGGGCCTTGAGGATGGAGAGTTCGCCTTCGCGGTGGCCGGGAAAGCGCTGGACGAGGACGTCGGAGACTACGAACCCAAGCACGCTATCGCCGAGGAATTCGAGTTGCTCGTTGTCGCCCAACGGGACACCGCCCGCGCAACGGATCTCATAGGCCAGCGAACTATGGGTAAGCGCGCGGCGCAGGAGATCTTCATGGACAAACCGGTGCTTGAGTTTGACCTCGAGGATCGCGGGCTCCGCGCGCATGGAGGGGAGAATTACTTGGCCTCCGGGGCCTTGCCTCCGCCTTTGACCGCGGCGGCGCGCACGGTCTGGGCGAGGCCTTTGATCTGGGGGTGGGCGTTGGCGTCGGCGATGATTTTGTCGCACCAGACGATGGCTTCATCGTTCTTGCCGGCGGCCTGGAGCGCGGAAGCGGTGCGGACCATGTAGGCGGGTTCGGGGCGGGAATTGGCTTCGACGGCGGCCTTGAAATTGGTGGCGGCGGCATCGTACTTCTTGCGGGTCAGGTTGCAGAGGCCGATATCGTTGTAGGCTTCGGCGGTGAAATCTTTTTTGGCGTCTTCCCAATCGGTGTCGGAGATGGCGGGGTTGGGTTTGACGGCGACCTTGACGTTGGCCATGGCGGCGTTGGCGTACTTCTCGCCTTTGGTGAGTCGCTCTTCCTTATCGAGATCGTTTTCGCGGGTGTTGATGGCGTAATACTTGGCGAGCAGGAGGGTGGACTGGAGATCCTGGGGAGCGACTTCGAGGACCTTCTCCGCGAAGATGACCATGTGCTCGTTGTCTTTTTTCTTTTCGTAGGCGGTGGCCTCCATGTAGAGGGCGATGGCCTTGAATTCGGTGTCGGCGAACTTGGTGATCAGGTTTTCGCAGGCTGCGATGGTCTTGTCGGGATCACCCGCGGCTGCTTGCAGAGCCTGGAGTGCTTCGACTTCGGCTTTGGATTTGGGTTGGGGGCCCTTGGGGGCCGCGGGTGCGGGTGCCTGCGCCATGAGGCAGGCGGCACCGGTAAAGAGTGCGAGTATGCCGGTGAGAATGATTCGTTTCATGCGTAGAACTCCTTCGTCGACTTATTTCTTCTTGGCCATTTCGAGGCCTTGCCTGGCTTCCTGCCGGGCCTTCTCGGTGGCGCCTTCGAGATCGAAGGCGGTTTGGAAATACTTGACTGCCTGTTCGGATTCCCCGGCGGCGATAGACAGGCGGCCGAGGTAAACCAGGTCCCAGGCCTTATCGAACGGCTCGGGCTCACTGGCCAGGGATTTCTGGAAGAGCCGCTCGGCGGCATCCAGATCTTTTTCCAGCAGGGCAACACGCGCGAGACCGTAGTAGGCGGTGGCCTGGGTGGATTTCTTGTCGGACTCTTCCAGGGTTTTGAGGAAGAGGGTCTTGGCGCGGGCGAGATCGCGGGTGGTGTAGGCCTGTTCGGCGTCGCGGAGGGTGAGGGCGGCGCCGGCGAGGGGCGGCGGTGCGGGCGCGGGCGCGGTCTTGACCACGGCTCCGGCGGCGGCATCCTTGTTGAATTCCACGCCGGTCAGGCGGCGATCCTCTTTGTAGAGGCTGATGGCCTGGAGCATCTGCGGGTAGTAGATGTAGAGGGAGCTTTCCTGTTTCTCGTAGAAGGGCAGCGCCTCGGCGAAATAGGGGGTGAGGATGTAGCCTTCCTTGAGCGAATCCTCAATCATGGCGGGCTTGCGATCGAGGCGCGATTCGATGGCTTTGATGAGCGATTCGGTGACGAGGAGGAGGAAATCCTCCTTATAGATTCCGCTGAGGGCGGGGGCGCGCATGGCGTGATCGACGAGGGCCTTCTTGCGGTCGATGACTTCTTTGTTGCGGGTGGCGAGCGGGTCCAGGAAGTAGTGCAGGTAGGCGTGGCGGATATCGAAGAGGCGCAGTTCGGGGGAGGGGGTGACGACGATGGTGTAGTTGTCGCTGTAGCTGCGGGTCTGGATCTGGTTGGGCGCGGCCTGGAGTTCGATGAAGATCTGGAAGCTGCGGTTGCGGAAGCCGCTGGTCATCTGGCGGAAGTAGCCGTTGACCTGGAGCACGGAGTTGGTGACGGGCTCGTGGTAGCGGGTGAGGTATTGCTCGATGGCCGGCTGGGAGCGTTTCCAGAGGTCCTCGAGGTTGCCCTCCTTGTAGAAGGCGGCGAGGAGGCGGGAGAGTTCGCGCAGGGGCGTGACATCGGGCGGCATATCGACATCGCGGATGGCGAAATCGAAATTGGGCGGGCCGGTGCAGCTGAGGGCGAAGGAGATGTACTGGCTGAGTTCCTGGGCGTCGGTGCGTTTGCGGTGATGCTCGAAGAAGTCTTTCAGCGCGGGGAGGGAAGGGATCTCGCGTTTGGCGAGTTCCTTCTGTATGGCCTCGCGGAGGGGGTGGTTATTGGGGGAGGCGAAATCGGCCTTATAGCCGGCGGCATTGATGGCGGCGAGGACGGTAAACAGGGATGGACTGGCATCGAGTTGACCGGTATCGGCCGGGGTCGCGAAGGCCGGGATGGTGGCGAGCAACAGAGCTGTAAATGCAAGACGGGACAATTGGATACGCCTAGAAAATCTAGTTTACCCTAGTGCGGCGGGGTCTGTGGAATATTAAGGTCCTGATTCAGGTCTGGGGGGCCTATGATAAACTGCACCAATTGCGGCTTCTGGCGTTCATTCTTGTTACGGCGGCATCGGCATCCTCCGCGGCTGCTGGTGAGGCGACCTATGTAGGGGCGGCGGCGTGCGCGAAGTGCCATGCGGAGGCGTACCAGAAATGGTCGGGTTCGCGGCACAGCAAGATGCTGCAGCCGGCGGGGGTGAAGAGCGTGAAGGGGGATTTTTCACGCGGGGCGGTGAAGCTGCGGGGCGAGACGTATCAGCTGCAGGCGCGGGGCGGAGTTTACTACATCACGGAATCCTACCTGACGGGCAAGCCGGTGGAGCACCGGGTGGATTACACGCTGGGGAGCCGGCGGGTGCAGCATTACCTGACGACGACGGCGGACGGGAAGATCATCGTGCTGCCGCCGAGTTGGGATGTGCTGCGGAAGCAGTGGTTCCACAACTTCGATATCGGGGACCCGGACGAGAGCGGGGATGTGGAGATCCAACTGTGGAACAAGCAGTGCTTCAGCTGCCATGTGAGTCAGGAGGAGAAGCACTTCGACACGGGCACGATCCAATACAAGACGAGCTGGACGAATTTCGGGACGAATTGCGAGCGGTGCCACGGACCGGGGAGCGAGCACGTGGCGCGGTATGCGGCAGAGGGCGGCGACACGGGGAGCGGGGGCGCGGTGGTGGTGCAGACGCGGCTGGACGCGTCGCGGAATACGATGGTGTGCGCGCAGTGCCACTCTTTCCGGGATATTTTCGTGCCGGGGTATGCGGCGGGGGAGGATTACTACGACTACTTCCTGCCGATTCTGGAGTTCGATCAGCCGGTGGCGAAGTATCCGGCGTACTGGCCGGACGGGCGGACGCGGCGATTCAGCAGCGATGCGCTGGGGTTGTGGCAGAGCCAGTGTTTCCTGAAGGGCGGGGCGACGTGCACGATGTGCCACGGGGATGCGCACGATACGGAGATTGAGAAGAACGCTGCGGTGAAACCGGAGGCGACGGCGATCTGCGGGCGGTGCCATGCGGCGGAGGTGAAGAACGCGGCGGCGCATTCGCATCATGCGGCGGGAGATCGCGGCCAGGGGTCCGCTGGCGCGAACTGCGTGGAGTGTCATATGCCGCGCACGGTGCAGAGCGTGAAGGCGGAGATCCGCGACCACTCGATGTCGATCCCGGCGCCGGAGAATACGGTGCGGCATCAGATTCCGAACGCGTGCAATCAGTGCCACAAGGATCGGGATGGGAAGTGGGCGGCGCGGCAGGTGGAGCAGTGGTGGGGCGGGGGCAAGGGCGAGGTGAGGAGGCGGCAGGCGGTGCGGCGGGCGGACACGTTCGTGGCGGCGCGGAAGGGCGATGCGGCGGTGGTGGGGGCGCTGGCGGAGATGGCGGGGGATGCGACGGAGAATCCGTTGAGCCGGGCGAATGCGGTGGGGTATTTGAGCCGGTACAGCGGGAATGCGCAGGCGTATCCGGCGATGGAACGGGCGTTGGGCGACGCTTCGCCGCTGGTGCGGGCGGTGGCGGCGCTGCGGATGAATGCGGTGGGCGAGGCGCGGGCGAAGGCGGCGATGGCGCTGACGCAGAGCCTGGGAGATGCATCGGCGGTAGTACGGCTGGCGGCGGCGGTGAATCTGACAGGGATGGGGATCAAGACGCTGCCGGGGGTGGACGGGGAGCGGCTGGAGGCGGCGCGGGGGCTCTACCGGAAGCGGGCGGAGTTGAACACGGACGATGCGGCGCAGCAGATGAGCGTGGGGCGGTTCTTCCTGCTGTTGAACGATCCGGCGCGGGCGGCGGAGGCATTGGCACTGAGCATGCGGATCGATCCGCAGACGCCGGCGGGGTACTTTCTGGGGTACGCGTACGCGGCGGAGCGGAAGTATGCGGAGGCGCGGGAAGTGCTGGGGAAGGTGGGCCGGGGGGACGCTCAGTACGGGAAGGCGCAGGAGTTGCTGAAGGCGATCGCGGGGCGGTGAGGGGGATGCGCCGCGGCTGCGCCGGCGGCTGGGACGGGCAAGCTGAAGCATGCCCCACCGAGGGCGGGACGTGCGCGGGGCGGTGACGGGGGAGCGCGCCGCGGCTGGGACGGCGGCTGGGACAGGCAAGCTGAAGCGTGCCCCACCGAGGGCGGGATACAGGCATCAGCCAGAGGGTGTGCAAGCAGGGCGGGAGAGGGGCGGGCGCCATCCCGGGGTGGGGGGTTATTTCTTGCCGATGACTAGTTCGAGGCCGCCGAGGACGGTGCGGCCGGGCATGGCGACGCCGTGGATTTCCTGGTAGCCGGTGTTGGCGGCGTTGGTCATCTGGAAGAAGGGGTGGACCTTGTGGCGGGGGAGGCCGGCGTAGACATCCCAGAGCGCGTAGGGGGACTGGCTGCGGCGTTCGAGGACGCCGACGCGGGTGCGGAGGAGGAAGTTGGCGTTGGGGTGGATCTGCCAGTTGAAGACACCGCTTTTGGCGGGGTAGTTGAAGGTGTATTTGGTGAAGCCGAGGGGGATGGTGTCGAGATCGCCGGTGAGCTGGGTGTAGCGGAAATCGAAGGTGTGGATGGCGGTGGGGGTCCAGTGGAGGGCGGCTTCCCAGCCTTTGAAATTGATGTTGTTGATGTTGACGGCCTGGTAGGGAGTGGTGGGGAGCAGGCGGTAGTAATCGATGCCATTGCGTTCGCGGCGTTCGAAGAGGGTGAGGTCGCCGCGGAGTTTGGCGGTGGGCACCCAATCGGCGCCGGTTTCGAAGCTCCAGGCGCTTTCGGGGCGGAGGTTGGGGTTGCCGAGATTGCCGGGATCGGAGTAGTAGAGTTCGGTGTAGGTGGGGATGCGGAAGGCGCGGCTGGTGCTGGCGCGGAGCTTCCAGGCTTTGTTGAGCCAGTAGCCGCCGGCGAGGGTGGGGGTGAAGGCGCCGGACCAGGTGCGATAGAGTTCCTCGCGGGCGGAGAGGGTGAGGGAGAAGCGCTTGAGGGCGCGGAAATCGACGGCGCCATAGGCGGCGATGCGGTTGCGCGAGTGTCCGCCGAGGTTGGTGCTGGCGATGGATTCGTGGAGGGCTTCGACGCCGTAAAAGAGAGTGGTGGAGGTGGAGAGTTCCTCGCGGCGGCGGACGGCGGCGTTGAAGGACTCATCGGAGTGGTGGTTTGTGTAGATCTGCGGCTGATAGCGAAAGAGCACGAAGAGATCGCTATGGCGGCGGAAGGAGAAGCTGACTTTGGTTTTCTCTCCGAGAGCCTGTTCGATGCCGGCGAACCAGGTCTTGGTGTTTTCCCAGGACGGGTAGTTGCCGTAGAACTGATCCGCGCCGAAGGGGTGGTCCATATAGGCGAGGTTGAGGGAGCCGTTGCCGAGATCGGTGGCGAGGCGGGTGGTGGAGAAGAGTTGGAGGTTGCGGTAATCGCGATCGGGCTGGAAGCCGGTGGAGAAATCGCGGGAGAGGGTGAGTTCCTCGGAGAGTTTCTTGCCGACGATGCCGAGGGAGACGCGCTGCTGATTGATGCCAGCGTTGCCGAACGCGGTGCGGAGGCGCAGTTCGGTGGCGGCGGGGGGCGCGGTGATGATGTTGACGACGCCGCCGACGGCGTCCGAACCGTAGAGGGTGGAGCCGGAGCCGCGCATGACTTCGATGCGGTCGACGTTTTCCAGGGGCGCGGGGATATCCATGTTGGCGTGGCCGGTTTGGGGATCGTTGAGGCGCATGCCGTTGAGGAGGACGAGGGTCTGGCCGAAGCTGGAGCCGCGGATGGAGAGATCGGCCTGGACGCCGTTGGGGGCGCGCTGCTGAAGGTCGAGCGAGGGATCGAGGCGGAGCAGATCGGCGAGGCTGTTGAGGACGAGGGCCTGGGATCGGGCGGGGAGGACGCGGATGGAGCGATCGATCTCTTCGAGCGACATGGGCTCGAACGTACCGGTGACGACGATGGTATCGCGCTGCTGCTGGGCGAGAGCGATCAGAGGGGCAACGCAGAGGAAAAAGAGATATCGGAAGGCCAACTTTTATTGTAGCGCGGGGCTTCGGCTATGATGGGTTTCGACTATGAACTGGAATGATGCGGCAGAGGATCTACTGAATCTGATTTTGGGGCAGACGCCATACCCGGTGCGGGACGCGGCGGAAGCGCAGTTGCGGGGCACGGCGGAGGCGATGGCGGAGGAGGAGAGCAAGAATCGGGTGGGGGTGGAGACGGTGATTGCGGCGTGGGTGCGCTCGACGCCGGAGACGCTGCGTGCGGACCTGCCGCGGTTGATGGAGAAGTTCGGACTGGATGCGGAGGAGTACAGTCATTTGCTGGAGTAGGGGGCGGGTCAGGGGCAGGTTGGCAGGCGGAAACGCCTGCCCTACTTTGGGGGAATGTGGGCAGGCCGGGTTTACTGGGGGCATCGGCGGAGACAGTGGCGAAGCTGCCGAGGGCAGTGAGGGGGGGCGCGTGTTGACGATGGAGTCGCGGCCTTTGAGGGAGAAGAGGTCGGGCGCGATCATCCGGGCGCGGCTCTACAGGTAAACTCAAATATACAATGCGGCGTACGGGGTCGCTGAGATTCCGGAACGGGCCGCGGGAGAACAGATGCAATTTTTGACTCGACAACATACAGGCTGGGACGAACCGTGCGTGGTATCGGACGGGCTCGTGTACGGGCTCCGCGCGGCGGGCTTCGACGACCTGGTATCGATCATCGCGGGTGGCGAAGAGGCGTTGACGCGGGTGCGGCGGTTCCTGGCGCGGTGCACGGCGGTGGAGAAACTGGACCTGGACACGATGGTGCTGTGCGCGCCGGTGCCGAAGCCGGGGAAGATCATCTGCATCGGGCTGAACTATCGGGATCACGCGGCGGAGGCGAAGATGGCGCTGCCGGAGGTGCCGACGGTGTTTTCCAAGTACGGGAATACGGTGACGGGGCACCGGCAGCCGATCGTGCTGCCGCGCAATTCGGAGAAGCCGGATTACGAGGCGGAGTTCGCGGTGGTGGTGGGCGCGGGCGGGCGTCACATCAAGGCAGAGAACTGGCGCGATCACGTGTTCGGGTACACGATTGTGAACGATGTGAGCGCGCGCGATTTTCAGATGCAGACGAGCCAGTGGACGATGGGGAAGACGTTCGACACGTTTGCGCCGATGGGACCGATGGTGACGACGGCGGACGAGATCGAGGATCCGCATGCGCTGGCGATATCGCTGACGATCAACGGGGAGACGATGCAGGATTCCAATACCAGCAATCTGGTATTCGGAGTGCCGCAACTGATCGCGTTTCTTTCGAGCGTGATGACGCTTTCGCCGGGCGATATTATTTCCACGGGGACGCCGGCGGGGGTGGGGTTCGCGCACAAGCCGCCGCGGTGGCTGAAGGCGGGGGACGAAGTGGCGATCGAGATTGCGGGGTTGGGGCGGCTGGTCAACCCGGTGATCGCGGAAGCTTGCTAAAATCACGTCTGCGCGCCCGTAGCTCAGTTGGATAGAGCGGCTGACTTCGAATCAGTAGGTCGGGAGTTCGAATCTCTCCGGGCGCACCAATTTCCACCGCTTCCGGCTCCCTCGTAGGATACTTCCCGACCATGCGGTGCGTGGCGGGTTCAGGTAGAGTGGGTGCGTGACGCACTCTCATTCCAGGTTCAGGATCGCGCCGGCGCTGGCGGGGATTTTTTTCGCTCTGGCTTCCGGACTGTGCGCGCAGGCTCCCGCTCCGGCGCCGGCTCAGGCGGGGGAGCCGGACGTGCGCACGCTGATGGCGCAGGTGGAGGCGCTGGCGGGCAAAGGGCAGTGGGACGAAGCGCTGCGCGTGATGCAGGACGAGGTGGACCGGTACCCCGGGAATGTGGCGCTGCGATCCGGCTTGGGGAATATGGCGGTACGCGGAGAGCGTTACGGGCGGGCGCTGGCGGTGTATCAGGAACTGCTCGACAAAATCGACAAAGACTCGAAACTGGCGGGCGATCTGCACGCGCGCATGGGCGAGGTGTACCGGCGCCTGGGCGATCTGGAATCGGCGCTGCACAGCCTGCGGCGGGCGGTGGAGATTCTGCCGGACAGTCCGGGGGTTCTCGCCACGATGGCGCTGGTGCTGGATGTGAGCGGGCGGCGGCAGGAGGCGGCGCGGGAGTATCGCGAGCTGTTGCGCATCGACCCGAACAACGGCGTGGCGATGAACAACCTGGCGTACCGTCTGGCGGAAGACGGGGTGGAGTTTGAGGAGGCGCTGACGCTGGCGAAACGGGCGCGGGAACTGATGCCGCAACTGATCGAGGTGGACGACACGATCGGGTGGGTCTATCTGAAGATGAAACAGACCGAGAAGGCGATCGAGTCCTTTCGGGGCCTGGTGGAGAAGCGGCCGGAGAGTGCGGAGTTCCACTACCATCTGGGGATGGCGCTGGTGCAGAAGGGCGACAAGGTAGCGGCGGCGCAACAGTTGGAACTGGCGATGCAGAAGCATCCGAGCAAAGCGATTGCGGAGCAGGCGGCGCGGCTGCTGCAGTCTATTTCAGGGGCAGGCCGGTGATTTTGAAGGCCCACGCGGCGGAAGGCGCGTGGTCGGCGGGAAGGGTGAGGTGAAGGCCGTGCGCATCCTGCGTGAAGGGCAATTGGCCGGGGTGGCCGAGCAGGGTGACGGACTTCACTTTTCCGGCGGAATCCGGCAGCGAGGCGATGACTGCATCGGGTGCGGGCCATGCGGTGGCGATGGCGTAGAGCGCGCCGGGTTTGGCGGTGAAGCGCCAGGCGGGGGCGCCGGGCTCAGAGAACTTCGTCCACGGGTGGGTGGCGTAAATGGCTTCGCCGTTAGTCTCGAGCCAGGCGCCGAGTTGTAACAGCACCTGCTGCTGATCCTGGGGAATTGTGCCATCGGCCATGGGTGAGATGTTGAAGAGGTAGAAGCCGCCCTTGCTGACGGTATCGATCAATTTGGCGATGATGCTTTGGGGCGAGGCGAGGCGGAGGCCCTCGATGTAGCCCCAGCTATTGCCGATGGGGTCATCGACCATCCAGGGGCCGGGGCGGATGGCGGCGGGGGAGCGGGCGCCGATTTTTTCGAAATCGACGATGGAGGCGATCTGCTTTGTGTCGTCGTTGGAGGGGGCGTAAGCGTTGAACTTGGTGCTGAGGGAGACCTCTTTGTTCCACTGCCGGGCGCGATTGTAATAGTAGGCGGCGATGCGGAGCTTGAGGGGGTCGAGGACGCGGAGGTTGGCGCCGTTATCGAACCAGAGCAGGTCGGGCTGGTACTGATCGATGAGTTCGAAGTTGCGATTGACCCAATCGGCGAGGAAGCGGGTCATGGCGGCATCGGAGCGGTCGGCGACGTTGTAGAAGGCGGCCCATTTGGAGTCGAAGAGATCGGCTTGGGCGGCCTGGAGGCGGGCGCGGAGTGGGGCGGGGGGATTGATGAAGGTGAAGTTCTCGACGCCGTGATTGGAGAGGGCGAACTTCATGCCCTGTTTGCGGACGGCGGCGGCGAGATCGCCGATGAGGTCGCGGTGGGGTCCGAGTTGTTTGGCGTTGAAGGGCGTGACGGCGCTATCCCAGAGGGCGAAGTTGTCGTGATGCTGGGCCATGCCCATGACGAGGCGCGCGCCGGATTTGCGAAAGAGTTCGGCCCAGGACGCGGGGTTCCACCGGGCGGCGGTGAAGATCGGGATGAGGTCTTTGTAGCCGAAGGTTTCCTGGGGGCCGAAGCGCTGGGCGTGCCATTGGGCATCGGCGCCGTACATGTGTTTTTCGTCGCACTCGGGGTGAGGGGCGGCGGCGGAATAGACTCCCCAG
>CAIRBY010000608.1 GCA_903876865.1 uncultured Acidobacteriia bacterium | reverse complement strand
TGCTGTTGTTAGTGATCATGGGGACGCTGGTTGCGGCGATCTATCTGATGCACACCTGGCCGGTCCGGGTAGATCCGGAAAACCCCATGTCGAAATACAACAAAGAACCGCCATTCGAAGAGTGATTTAACTGGCGGCGCGCAGCGGTAGCCCGGCGTAGCTCCAGACTCCGCGAGTCTGGGCGGAGGTACCGGCCACGAGCGCACCCACTTCCACGACAGCGCCACTCTCGGCCATCCACTTGCCATCGATCAGGCGCAACTCGGCGGTCTCGGCGCGCCCCGGAATCACCAGGCGCAGGCACTCCGGCGTTGCCGAAAGCAGCAGCGCATCCACCATCCGGCCCCCGGGAAAGATAAGTAAAGTGTACATAGAATACTCACTCCAGTTACTACCGGGATTGTGCCCCAGATAAAAAGAGAATGCTAACCTCGCTTTGGATATGAACCGGAAGTTCCAGGACTTTTGATGGGTGGCAGCGAGCGGACTGGTACGAAGGCGAGCGGACTGGTACGAAGGCGAGCGGACTGGTACGAAGGCGAGCGCACCAGGCACGCGTTATGATGGGCGCATGGCAACCCTGGGCTTGATCGAATACGCAGACGCGACGGGCGACGTGAAGGCCGTGTACGACGACATCATGGCGACGCGGCGCACGGACTGGATCAACAATTTCTGGAAGGCGCTGGCGCACGACCCCGCGACGCTGCGGCGCACCTGGGAGAGCGTCAAGCAGATTATGGGACCGGGCGCGCTGGACCCGCTCACCAAGGAATTGATCTACGTAGCCGTGAGCGCGACGAATCAATGCGGCTACTGCATTGCGTCGCACACGGCGGGCGCACGCAAGGCGGGGATGACGGACCAGATGTTCGCGGAAGTGATGGCGGTGGTGGGCATGGCGAACGAAACCAACCGGCTGGCGAGCGGATATCAGGTAGAGATCGACGAGCGGTTTAAGACTTAGCCGGCGGCTGGGGGGACAGGGTGAGCCGCAGATAGATGGCGCCCGGGGTGGGCGTGGCGGAGTAAGGCTCGGTGCGTACGAAACCATACCGTTCATACATGCCGAGCGCGACGGCCATCTGCGGGACGGTATCGCCGACGAGTTCCTGGTAGCCGAGAGCGTGGGCGCGGGCGGCGAGCCAGTCGAGCAGGAAGCGGCCCACACCGCGTCCGCGAAACTCCGGCCGCACGTAGAGGCGCTTGGCTTCGGCGCGGGAGGCATCGAAGGGGCGGAGGGCAATGCAGCCGGCGACGCGGTCCTGCACCATTGCGAGGGCGAGCGCTCCGGCGGGCGGTGCGTAGGCGCCGGGAAGTTCGCGCACTTCGCGGTCGAAGCCCTGGAAGCAGGGGCTGAAATCGAAGGCCTGCCAGTATTCGCGGAAGAGTTCGCGCACGTTTTCGAGATCGGCCGCGGTGGCTGCTTCGACGATCGCTACTTCGAGGGCGCGCACGTTCACTCCACCTTGGTGAGTTTGTCTTTGTAGAGGGCGAAGACGCGTTTGAAATCGAGGCCGAACATCACCGTGACCGGAGTGGCGGTGGGCGCCGCCTTGCGATCCAGGGGCACGGTGGAGCCGTAGAACTGGCCCCAGTTGGTGGTGACATCGAGGTAGCGGGATTCGAACTTGGTGACGAAATCCGGATCGATGATGTAGGCGGCGACCAGCGAATCCCAGAGGTAGGCGGAGGCATCGGGCTTGGTGATGAAGGCCGGGTAGTGGGTGCCGAGGTCTTCGCGGTAGAGATCCGTGATGGGAGTCTTGATCTTCACGATCTGGTCGAATTCGGGCTTGCGGATTTTGGCCAGATTGCAGATATCGAGGCCGAACATGACCTTCTGCGGAATGCGCGAGCGGAGCACGATGCGGGCGGCTTCGGGATCGAACCAGAAGTTGAACTCGGCGGCGGGAGAGGCGTTGCCGGGCACGCGGATGTTGCCGCCCATGAAGACGATGCGTTTGATTTTGGTTTCGATATCGGGCTTCATGAGGAGCGCGAGCGCGATGTTGGTCATGGGCCCGAGGGCGACGATGGTGACTTCGCCGGGGTGGCGTTCGATTTCGGAGATGATCGAATTGACGGCGTCGCGGCGCGGCTTGCGCGAATTTAATTTGGCGCCGGGCGCGGGGATCACGGCGGCTCGATCCTGCGCGAAGGCGCCGATGTAGCTGAGGCCGCCCCAGCGGCGCTCGGATTCCCGGGCCATCGGGGCAGTGTGAATCAGGGGGCCATCCGCGCCCAGGGAAACGGAGACGGAAGTGCGCTTGAGCAGGTCGAGAATGTGCAGCATGTACTCGGCGCCCTGCGGTCCCCAGACGTTGCCGGGCACGATGGTGACACCTTGTACGCTGACTTGAGAGGGACTGCGCAGGAGCATGACGAGCGCGGCTCCATCGTCGCCGAACAGACCGGAATCGGTATCGAATAAGACGGTCTCGCGGCCCGCTCCGAACAGTGCGGGCACAACCAGGAGAGCCGCCAGCAAACGCAGCATTATCCTCAACTATAGCGCGACGGGCGGCGCGGCTTCACGCCCAGAAAGCGCGTCGCGTTCAACTTACAATTGGTTACAATTGCACTGTCATGAACAAAGTCAGGTGGGGCGTTCTAGGGGTCGCGAAGATCGCGGTGACCCGGGTGATTCCGGGGATGCAGGCGGGGGAGTGGAGCGAGGTCGCCGGGATTGCGTCGCGCGATCCGGGGCGCGCGCAGGCGGCCGCGAAGGAGTTGGGGATTGCGCGGGCTTATGGCTCGTACGAGGAGATGCTGGCCGATCCGGCGATTGACGCGATTTACAATCCGCTGCCGAACCATCTGCATTGCGAGTGGACCACGCGCGCGGCGGAAGCGGGCAAGCACGTGCTGTGTGAGAAGCCGGTGGGGATGAACGCGGCCGAGGCGCGCGCGCTGATCGGGGTGCGGGACCGCACGGGCGTAGTGATCGGCGAAGGGTTCATGGTGCAGAATCATCCGCAGTGGCTGCGGATTGTGGAACTGGTGCGCGGCGGGCGGATCGGGCAGCTGCGCTCGGCGGTGGGCGCGTTCAGCTATTTCAAGCTGGAGAAGGAGAACATCCGCAACATCCGCGAATTTGGCGGAGGCGGGCTGATGGACATTGGCTGCTACCCGATCAAGTGCGCGCGCATGGTGTTCGGCGAGGAACCGGTGCGAGTCTCGGCGGCGATCACGCGCGACCCGCAGTTCGGCAACATCGACATGCTGACGTCGGCGATTCTGGAATTCCCCTCGGGGCATTGCATCTTCACGTGCAGCACGCAGATCATGCTGCAACAGAGCATGCGGTTCTACGGCACGACGGGGCGGATCGAGCCGGAGATTCCGTTCAATCCGGCGCCGGGGGGAACGTCGCGCATCCGGATCGACGATGGGCGCGATTTGAACGGCGGCGGATGCGTAGTGGAAGAGTTCGCGGCGTGCGATCAGTACACGATTCAGGGCGATTTATTCAGCCGCGCGATCCGCGAGGGCGGAGAGGCGCCGGTGCCGCTGGAAGATGCGCTGTGCAATATGGAAGTGATCGACGCGGTGTTCCGCTCGGCGGAGACGGGGCAGTGGGAGAAGCCGCGGGGGTAGGGTGCGGGGGCGGCAGGCAGCTTGAGGAGTTGGCAGGCGGAAGCGCCTGCCCCACCGACTGGACAACCACCGGCTGGGCCAAGATCAGGTACTGGTGGCAAGGCACTGGCGGCCGGGTTGAAAGGGGCGGCGGGGGTGTGGCACAATCAGGCAATTCCCAACCACGCTGAAATTTCACTGAACGGAAGCCTTCACGAATTGGAGCGGCTCGCGGCCGGCGTCGAGGAGTTTTGCGTGCGCAACGGACTGCACGAAGAGGCTCCCTTTCAATTGAACCTGGTGCTGGAAGAGCTGTTTGTGAACACCATCCGGCACGGAGGCTGCGAAGGCGTGGAAGGTTCCACGCGGATCGAATTGCGCGCGCTGCCGGCGGGGGTGCAGGTGGACTTTCGCGATTGCGGAACGGCCTTCGACCCGACATCCGCAGCGCCCGCGGATCTGCTGCAACCCCTGGAAGAGCGGCGCGGCGGTGGCCTGGGCATTCACCTGGTGCGGCAGATCATGCGGGACGTGAGCTACCGGCGCGAGAGCGAATGGAATCACCTGAGCATGACGCTGCCGGCGCGCCCGCCGGAGTGAGACAATCGAAGATCTCGAGGAACTTATGATCCAAGTAACGGAAGAGACGAAAGCGGAGTGGCAGATCGTCGGGGTAGCGGGCCGGGCGGATGCCGAGGCAGCCGATCAACTGGAAGCGGCGCTGCGGGCGGCGATCGCGGGGCATGCGCAGGTGGCCGTCGATTTTTCCAAGCTGGATTATATTTCCAGCGCCGGCTTGCGCGCGGTGATTCAGGCGGCGCGCGCGGCGCAGACGGCGGGCAGCAAGTTTCTGGTGTGTGCGCTCAGCCCGAACGCAAAGAAGGTATTCGATATGAGCGGGCTGCACCACATCCTGCAGATTCAGGGAGAACTGCCATGCTAAGCATGCTGGAAGAAGTGGTCCTGCTGGCGGTGGACGAGAAGAACGGCGGGTTGCGCAGCACGCGCGAATTCGGCACGGCGTACGCGCTGGTGGGGGCGGTATTTTTCGATCTGGCGCTGGCGGGCAAGATCGACACCGATACCGAGAGCATTCACATCATCGATTTCAAGCCCACGGGCAACGCCACGCTGGACCGGGTGCTGGCGCACATGGCGACGCGTTCCGATTTGAAAACGGTGCGGGGATGGATCGAAGAGATCTTCCACCACCGCGACGATCTGGAAGGCGAAGCGCTGCAATCGCTGATCGCGCAGGGGATTCTGCGGCACGAGAAATCGAAGCTGCTGTGGATCATCGACGTGGAGCGGTTCCCGCTGGTGGACAACAAGCCGCAGCAGCACGTGAAACTGCGCCTGGCGAACACGATTTTGAACGACGAGATTCCGCAGACGCGGGACATCATGCTGGTGAGCATCGCGGAGCCGTGCGGGCTGCTGGGGTACATTCTGAGCGAATCCACGCTAGCGCTGCGGCGGCAGCGGATTCAGATGCTGTGCCACCTGGAAACGATCAGCCGGCAGGTGATGGACGCGATCCTGGAATTGGAAACCACGATGCGGCAGGCGATGACGAAAGTGGTCTGAGGGCGATCGCTTTCGGGCGTGGATTCCCTGCTAAAATGAAGGTTATCCACTGCCCGGGAGGAACAATCTAAATTGAACACAGCAATACTCGCTCTGGAGGACGGTAGCGTCTTCGAGGGCCGGAGTTTTGGTGCGCCCACCGAGCGCAGCGGCGAAGTTGTTTTCAACACCGCGCTCACCGGTTACCAGGAAGTTTTCACCGACCCGTCCTATTCGGGACAGATCGTCATCCTCACCAACCCGCAGATCGGGAACTATGGCACGAGCGTGCTGGATAACGAGTCCAAGGGACCGTATATCGAAGGGCTGGTGGTGCGGGAGTTCTCGGAACTGGCGAGCAACTGGCGCAGCGATACGGCAGCGGACGCGTTCCTGGCGCAAGCGGGAGTGCCGATTGTGAGCGACCTGGATACACGCGCGCTGGTGCGCCACCTGCGCAGCCGCGGCGTGATGCGGGGCGTGCTTTCCACACTGGAAAGCGACGGCGCGAAGCTGGTGGAAAAGGCGCGGCACATTCCGACGATGGCGGGGCTCGATCTGGCCAGCCGCGTGAGCACGGTCTCGCCCTACGAGTGGACGAAGACGGTGGAGCAGTGTTCGCCCTCCGACCTGATCGGCAAGCAGGCGGAGATGCAGTATCACGTGGTGGCGTACGATTACGGCATCAAGCACAACATTCTGCGCCGGCTGGTGCACTCGGGCTGCCGCGTGACGGTGGTGCCCTCGCTGACGAGCGCGGAGGACGTGCTGGCGCTGAAGCCGGACGGGATCTTCCTGTCTAACGGTCCGGGGGATCCGGAACCGCTGGTGCCGCAGGTGGCGAACATCCGCAAGCTGATCGGGAAGAAGCCGATTTTCGGTATCTGCCTGGGCAATCAACTGCTGGGGCTGGCGCTGGGCGGCAAGACGTACAAGTTGAAATTCGGGCATCGCGGCGCCAATCATCCGGTGCGCAACGAACTCACCGGGCAGGTGGAGATCACGTCTCACAATCACGGCTTTGCGGTGGACCCGGATTCGCTGAACTCCCGCGAGGTAGAACTGACTCACATCAATTTGAACGATCAGACGCTGGAAGGTTTCCGGCACCGCAGCGAACCGGTGTTCTGCGTGCAGTATCACCCGGAGAGCGCGCCCGGGCCGCACGATTCGCATTATCTGTTCGACGATTTCACCAAGCTCATGCGGGAGGCCAAATAGATGCCGCGCCGCAACGATCTGCACCGCATCCTGATCATCGGGAGCGGCCCCATCATCATCGGCCAGGCGTGCGAGTTCGATTACTCGGGCACGCAGGCGGCGAAGGCGCTGCGCGCCGATGGCTTCGAAGTGATCCTGGTCAACAGCAACCCGGCGACGATCATGACGGACCCGGACCTGGCGGACAAGACCTATGTGGAGCCGCTGACGCGCGTGTACCTGGAAGAGATCATCCGGCGCGAACGGCCGGATGCGCTGCTCTCTACGGTGGGCGGGCAGACGGGCCTGAACCTCTCGGTGGAACTGGCCGAGGCCGGGGTGCTGGAGAAGTACGGCGTGGAGTTGATCGGGGCCAAGATCGACGCCATCAAGAAGGCGGAGGACCGCCTGCTGTTCAAAGATGCGATGCGCAAGATCGGCCTGGAGACGCCGCAATCGCAGCTGGTCAACGATGTGCAGGGCGGGCTGGAGTTCGCCGAACGGATCGGTTACCCGTGCATTCTGCGCGCCAGTTTCACGATGGGCGGCACGGGCGGCGGGATCGCGTACAACAAGGAAGAACTGGTCGAGATTCTGGAGCGGGGCATCGCGTTGAGCCCGGTCCACGAGGTGCTGATCGAAGAGAGCGCGCTCGGCTGGAAGGAATACGAGTTGGAGGTGATGCGCGATCTGGCGGGCAACTGCATCATCATCTGCTCGATTGAAAATTTCGACCCGATGGGCGTGCACACGGGCGATTCCATCACGGTGGCTCCGGCGCAGACGCTGACGGACCGCGAATACCAGATGATGCGCGACGGGGCGCTGCGGTGCCTGCGCGAGATCGGCGTGGATACGGGCGGCAGCAACGTGCAGTTCGCCATCAACCCGGCCAACGGGCGCATGGTGGTGATTGAGATGAACCCGCGCGTCTCGCGCAGTTCGGCGCTGGCATCGAAGGCGACGGGCTTCCCGATTGCGAAGATCGCGGCCAAACTGGCGGTGGGCTACCGGCTGGACGAGATCCGCAACGACATCACGCGGCAGACGCCGGCGTGCTTCGAGCCGACCATCGATTACGTGGTGGTCAAGATTCCGAAGTGGGCGTTTGAGAAGTTCCCCGGCGCGGATACGACGCTGGGCACGCAGATGAAGTCCGTGGGCGAAGTGATGGCCATCGGGCGGACGTTCAAAGCGGCGATGTGGAAGGGGATTCGCAGCCTGGAAACGGGCAAGGCGTTCGGCAGCGAGAAGTTCGACAAGAGCCTGATCGCGCAGAAGCTGATCACGCCCACGCCGGACCGGCTGAACTACGTGCGCTTCGCGCTGGCGAGCGGCTACAGCGTGGCGGAAGTGCATGAACTGACGGCGATCGACCCGTGGTTCCTGCAACAGATGAAGGACGTGGTGGATATGGAAGCGGAGTTGGGCAATGTGACGCTCATCACCGCAACCAAGGCGCAGTTCCGCGCCGCCAAGCGTTTCGGCATCAGCGATTCGGGGCTGGCGAAGATCTGGGGCGCGACCGAAATCGACGTGCGCAACCGGCGCAAGGAACTGGGCGTAAAGGCCGTGTTCAGCCGCGTGGACACGTGCGCGGCGGAGTTTGAAAGCTTCACGCCATACCTGTATTCGAACTACGAATCGGCGTGCGAAGCCGACCCGGGCACGGGCAAGAAGGTGATGATTCTGGGGAGCGGTCCGAACCGGATCGGACAGGGCATCGAGTTCGATTACTGCTGCTGCCATGCGAGTTTCTCATTGCAGGAGATGGGCGTGGAGTCCATCATGGTGAACTGCAATCCGGAGACGGTCTCGACCGATTACGACACGAGCGACCGGCTCTACTTCGAACCGTTGACGCTGGAGAACGTGCTCAACATTGTGGACACGGAGAAGCCGGACGGCGTGATCGTGCAGTTCGGCGGACAGACGCCGCTGAATCTGGCGCTGCCGTTGAAGCGCCTGGGCGTTCCGATCATCGGCACGGACCCGGAAGATATCGATCTGGCGGAGGATCGCAAGCTCTTCGGCAAGCTGCTGGACGATCTGAAGATTCCCTGCCCCGCCAACGGCACGGCGACGAGCGCGGACGAAGCCTGCGCGGTGGCGTCGCGCATCGGCTACCCGGTGCTGGTGCGTCCCAGCTA
>CAIRBY010000607.1 GCA_903876865.1 uncultured Acidobacteriia bacterium | reverse complement strand
GTAGAAATAGAGGTGGCCGAGCGAGTACTGGAATATGGCCTTGTCGGGATGCTCTTTGGCCCACTTCCGGTATCTGGCCTCCAGTTCCGCGAAGAGCACAGCGTTGTTGTAGTTCTTTGGGCCGGCGGTGGAGACGAAAACATATTGATCGTGGGCCTCAAAATAGTCGGGATCGATCTCCGCCGCCTTGCCGAAGTGCTCTACTGCGCCATCCCAGTCGTCTTGCCGTAACGCCGCTGTGCCCTTCTCGAACTCGGTCTTCGCGGCGGGCGTTCCTTTGCTGCCTGCGGGTTGCTGCGGCGGGGTAGCCCAAATCCCGGCGCCAAGTCCCGCGCCCAGCACCGCCGTCACAATCGCAATCTGTGTCTTCATAGTCTGCTCCGCTGGAAACTCAGCGTGGCGAAAACTGTGTTCGTCGCAGTCCAACGCCCCGCTCTTCCCGCCTTCGCCATCTTCTCATCTGCCGCCACCGGCTAGAAAGTCAACCGCAGGGAGAACTGCGTGGAGCGCGGTCCGCCGATGGAGTAGCGCGGGTTGAGCGAAATGTCGAATGCGTATCCCGCGCTCCCGCCCGCCGAAATGCCGTTGGCCAGCGTGGTGATTTCGCCGAAGGCCGAGTTGGAGGCGATCGTCCCGCCCATCCGCACATCGGGGTAGTACAGCGTGCAGGAGATTCCGCTGGCCGCCGTAGTGCTCCCGGGGCAATTCGTCTGCCCTCCGGTCTTGGTGTTGTACACGTAGCCGAGGATGTTGTTGGGCGTGCCGAAGTTGGGATGGTTGAGCAGATTGAAAAACTCGGCGGAGAACTGCAGCTTGGCCTTTTCGGTCAGGTTGAACCTCCGGCGAATCGAGAAATCCAGTTGCGAAAGCCCCGGTCCCACGAACATGTTGCGGGCCGTGTTGCCGTTGCCTGCCTGGCCCGGATCGGTCTGCAGCGCCCGGGTGGGGATGGCGAATGCCGCGGAGTTGAGCGCCTTCCCGGTGGGGTCGAAAGAATTGGCCACGAACGCCTGCTGTCCCGGCACCTGGTCTACGCGGTAGCCCACCGTGCCCTGGCCTCCCGCCACGTCGTAGTAGTAGTACAGCAGCGAGTACGGCGCGCCCGACTGGAACTTGTAGTTGTAGCTAGTCTCCCAGCCGTTGGTGAACACTCTCGCAATCCACCGCAGCGTTTCGTCCGCGGGGCGCCACTCCGGCGTATCGTAGACTGCCGCCACGTTGAAGATCTGGCGCCGGTCGAAATCCGACGTGCCGTAACCCCGCGCTGCCACTTCGCTCAGCACATCGGTCGGACTCACACCGGGGTTGAAGGAACTGTCGTTAGAGAAAGTGTCGAACCCGTGGGCCCACGTGTAATTCGTCATCAGTTGCAGGCCGTGCGACATGCGGCGCATCAATTGCACCTGCAGGGCGTTGTAATAGGAGTACCCGCCGGATGCGCCATCGTTGCGCGTGATGAACAGCGATGCGCCGGATTTGAAATTGGGGTTCACGGTGGCGTTGGGAAAGTTGTACTGGTAGCGCATCAGCAGATCCTGCCCGTGGTTGCCCACATAGCTGACCGTCAGTATCTGTTCCTTCCCCAGTTGCTGCTGCACGCCCAGGGAATATTGCTGCGTGCGCGGCAGAACGTAATTGGAATTGAAGACGCCGTAGCGGTTGACGCCGCTCGGCGGCCCGTAGGGAGTGGTCAGCGGGTAGGGGAGTTGCACGTTCTGGAAGGTGCTGGACGCCAGCGGGAAGGGCAGTGCCGTGATGGACTGCGTGATCGAAAACGGGAACCCGTGCGACGTGGCAAGCGCCGTTCCCTGTCCGAGGTCGTAAAAAATTCCCCAGCCGCCGCGGATCACGGTGTCCCAGCCCTTCAACAGATTCAGGGAGTAGGCCAGACCAATGCGCGGGGCGAATTCCTTCCTCGGCGTGGAATACAGCGGCCCGGCGTGGGGGGTCAAAGCCAGCTTGCTGACGTCCGGGAAGCCGGTGAAGGTCGGCAGATGATACTGGCCGAAACTGGCCGCCGGGTTG
>CAIRBY010000606.1 GCA_903876865.1 uncultured Acidobacteriia bacterium | reverse complement strand
GCGTTGGCACAGGGCCGCACCCCGCAGTTGCGCGTGGCGGAGTGGACCGTGCCCTCCGGCGCCGCATCGTTCCTGCTGGATCATCACCTCACCGGTCCCCTGTTCAACACCTATGAACAGGGCGGCTACCTCACGTGGAGAATGTGGCCATCGCAACGCGTCTTCATCGATGGGCGCAGCCTCAGCGAAGCCGTTTACCAGGATTACAACCGCATCCTCTTCAATGCCGGTTCGGCCGCGGATCAGGTGACGGGACCGCGCGAGGAACTGCTGAATCGCTACGGTGTCCAGGTCGTCATCATGAACACGATGGAGTACGTCTTCGGCGCGATGTACCCGCTGGCGCTGGCGCTCGCCAACCCCGCCGGCACGGAGTGGGAACTGGTCTATGACGATGCGCAGGCGGTGGTTTTCGTACGCCATCCGGCGCCCGGAGTGCCCGTGCTCCCGAACAAACTCGGGCGGGTTTTACGGCATCTGAACCGGGAGTGCGAAGCCTACATCGCGAACTCGCCGGACACTCCGGCGTGCGCGCGCACGCTGGCCGATTACTGGATTCGCAATCAGGCGAACGATGCGGCGCGCAAAATGCTGTTGCTCTACCTGGAACACACCCCGCGGCGCGACGAACAGGCCGAGTTGGCGCTGCAGCGCCTGGGCGCCGGCAGATAGCGATCGGCGGAAGAGCGGGGAGCGCACTGCCTGCGTCAGCGCCTCGTCATTTCTTGCGATACTCCAGAGGGAGTTCTGCCCTATGATCCAACGCATCCTCGTCGCTGCGCTCACGGCCTGCTCGCTCTACGCGCAGGGCGGCGGCCGCGGCATTCCGAATCTGACCGAACCGCAAGCCGCCGGGATCGCCCGCATCGCCCCGGAACTGGCGCCGCAAACTCAGGCGGTGAATACCGCCCGGGCTGCAATGACCGCGGTCGCCTTTGCCGAACCGGCAGACACGGCAGGCATCCGCTCGAAGGCACACGCCATCGCCACCGCTGAAGTGGCGCTCGCCGGAGCACGCGCGGATGTGTTCGCGAAGCTTCAGGCCTCGGACGCGAAACTGGCGGCGGACCAGGTGACGGCATTGATCGCGTCCGGCGGGATCTTCCGCGGCCCGCAGGCAACAACTGGTGGTCCTGCCGGCGGCAGCGGACGCGGTACCATCCCGAACATCCGCGAGGCGCAAGTCCAGGCTCTCACCAAACTCAGCACAGATACGATGCCGCTCGCGCGCGCTCTCACCGCCGCCCGCAACGCGCTGACTGCCGCCACCTTTGCCTTACCGCGCAACGATGCCGCGATCCGCTCCAAGGCGGATGCAGTGGAAGCGGCCGAACTTGCCATCGCCAGTGCCCGCGCCGCCGCCTTCGGACGCATTCAGGCCTCGGCCAACAAGCTTACCCCGCAACAGGTCTCGGTCTTCGCAGGCATGGGCGGAACCTTCGCCGGCCTCGCCTTCACTCAACCCGACCCGCTGAACTTCGCAGAGCATGAAGGCTACGTCCCGCTGTTTGACGGTGTCAGTCTCAAGGGATGGGACGGCAATCCGAAATTCTGGCGAGCCGAGGGCGGCGCCATCGTAGGCGAATCCACCGCGCAGAACCCGAGTGGCAACACCTACCTGGTGTATCGCGATCTGGAAGCCAGGGACTTCACCTTGAAATTCGAAATCAAGGTGGAAGGCAGCGGCGGCAGCGGCTTCCAATACCGCAGCAAGACCGGCATTCCGTGGCTCTCTCCCATCGCGGACAACGTCACCGCGAACGTGGGACCGGTGAACCTCAACTGGATGCTGACCGGCCCGCAGGCCGATTTCTGGCCCAGTTCGCGCGATTGGACCGGCCAGTTCTACTCCGAGAACACGCCCATGCGCATCCTCGCCTGGCGCGGTCAGGTGGTGGAAGGCTCCGGCCTCGCCAGCAAACGGCTGATGGGCAACATCGCCGACCGGCAGGCGCTCGGTGGCCTGGTAAAGATGAACGATTGGAACGAGTACACCGTGATCGCGCGCGGCGGCACGCTGATCCAGATTCTGAACGGCCAGTTGATGGCCGTGATGGTGGATGACGATCCCGCCTCTTCCAACAATCAATCCGGCCTGTTCGGGATCGAGATCGAGGCCACCACCAAAGTCTCGGTACGCAATATCTGGGTGAAGAAGATCAACTGAGCCGCGGCGTGGCGGTTCAGTTCGAGAACGCCCACCCGCGCCGGGTCGCGCGGCGCCAGGCTTCCCACACATTGCCTACCAGGACGCCGGCGAGCAGGTAATAGACCACGCCCGCCCACTCGAAGAAGGCGTAGCTCACCACCGCCACGATCACGCCGCAGACGATCTGGTCCGGGTACTTCGCGGGCGAGGTCGGCGGGTCGGTGAGAATGATAAAGGCGAAGAACAGCGCCGCTTCCACATCCGGCGGCCGGAAGATCTCCGCAACCCAGCGCGGATCGCCAACGAACGCCGTGACGGTGAACAGCAGGAAGTAGGCGCCCAGGAACGCGAGCACCAGCGGCATCTTGTTCACCCTCGCGGCAATGAACACGCCCGTCGCGATCAGCACCAACTGCGCCCACGGCGTGACCTCCGGCAGCGCGCCCCACCAGCTCTGCCCGCTATGAAACGCATAGAAGGCTCCGATGATGGCGAGCGCCGCCGGGTTGAAGACGTTGGCGAAGCGCGAACGCAGAAGGTACTTGCTCCCCACCGCCGCTACCGAAGTGATCGCGGGCACGTACCACGGCTCCTGCGCGCGCAGCACCATGGCGACGATCATCGCCGTGAGCACGGCGCCGCTCGGGAACTCCCAAACCTGTTTCCGGGCGCGCAGAATCAGCACGTCCACCAGACCCGCCGCCAGCATCGCGCAGCCGAGTCCCGTCGCGACCGAGCGCAGACCCTGTCCCGGCGCCGCCATCACAATCAGGAGCGCCAAAATCAGGGTCAGCAGCCCCTTCGGCGTTTTGAAGAACTTCTTCGCGCTACGCCACATTGATATGTTCCACAGAACCCAGACCTCTGGTTTCGAACCGCTTCAGCTCCCCGGTCACGATCAACCCTTCCACTCCCATCCGTTCCAAGAGCTCGATTCCCGCTTCGGGACCGAGCACGAAGGCCGCAGTCGCCAGCGCATCCGCCAGCATCGCGCCCGGCGCCACTACCGTCGCGCTCGCCACGGCGGGCGGAGACATGCCCGTGCGCGGGTCCAGGATGTGGTGGCCATCCACGCCCGCCGGAGTGCGCCGCTCGTAATCGCCGGAAGTACACACGGCCTGATTGGACACGCGCAGGGAGTGGATCAGCTCGTTTTCCAGCCGCGGATTCCGTATGCCGACCGACCACGGCTCGCCCCGGGCATTGAAGCCGCCCAGGTACAGATCGCCCCCGGCATCGATCGCGAAATCGCGAAACGGCGCCAGTTCCCGCGCCGCCGCATCCACTGCGAGTCCTTTGGCGACCGCGCCGAGATCAAGCGTCAGGGGGCGGCGCAGCGTGATGGTGCCGCGCTCCGGGTCCACCTCCACATCGCGATAGCTCACGTCGCCTGCCGCCTCGACCCCGCTCCGAATGGTCTCTCCGGTGCGGTGTTCGCGGTCGAAGCCGCGCGCCTCCATGCGGTGCCCCACCGTGGGGTCGAAGGCGCCTCCGCTTTCTTCCGCCACCTGCAGGGCAAAGCGTACCGCCTCGAACAGGATGGCGCTGACGGGGACGGCCTCGCCGCACCGCGCGGTCAACTGCATCAATTCACTGGATTCGCGGAACCGTGTGCAGCGGTTTTCAATCTCCCGAAACCACTCGAACGCGCGCTCAATCGCGGCTTCCGCTTCCGGGCTGGAGCAGATCACCCCGATACTCACGAGCGTGCCCATCGCCAGTTCGGTGCGGGCAGGGGAGGCGCCGTTCACTTGGCCTTGCTCAGCGCGTCCACGACTCCGTAGTAGAAGGCGTTGGCGCTCTGTGTGGCGCCGGAGACGAAATCCACATCGGGACTCTGCCGCTGCGCGACCTGCGGAGGAAGATGGGCGATCACGTTGCACGAATAGCGCGTCCAGCACTGGGCGATGGTAGCAGACGCGATGCGGCCGCCTTCGATCACCACCGCGGCCTGAATATCGCCATGCCGGGAGGTGCCCCACCCAAGGTACCGGCCGTCCTTATACCCAGCCACCACAGGTGTCACCGGGGCGGGCGGGGGAGCAACCGGAGCGGGCGCAACGGGCGCTGGCGTCAGCGGCATGATGGCGGAGATGGATCCGGTGGGAGCCTCCACTTTCGGCTCCGCAGGCGCCGCGGAGGGTTCAAACGGCTGCGCGGCGACGCGGGCAGTGGGTGCAGGAGGTTCCGGCGCCGGAACCGCAACGGGCACCTTCGCAATCGTGGCCGTGACTGCCGCTGTCTCCGCCTCGGCGCGCGCTGCCGGAACCGCCGCAGCAGCAGACTCGCCCGCAGCGGGAGTCGCTGCGGCTGGCCGAGCCTCCGCACTGAGAGGCGTGCCGCGACTCGGATCCTGGTTCGCGGGCCGGCGCTCGGCGGACTGCGCGTCCAATTGCTGCGCGGCGGAACGCGTCCGCGTGTATCCCGCTGCGTAGACAGCCAGCACCGCCGCCGAACTCATCGCCACCAGACTGTTGGCTGTTTTCTTGCCGGATCCGCCCTGAGCCATTTCTATCAATTGTAAACAGCGCCAGCCGGTTTGTCTTCGTGATGTGGTGGCTGGCCCGGAGCCGATCCCTCAGGCGCCCGCCACTTCGAAGATCAGTCGAAGATACGATTTCGCCTGATACTCGATGCGCAGCGGCATCGGTTTCTCTCCAACGTCGGGCAGCCAGAGGCGGAACTCCGTCTCCTTACCGCCGGATTCGCGCCGCAGACGGCCGGAGACCCGCACCACAGTGACCGCATCGCGGATCAGTTTGCGGGTGCGAAAATACTCGGTCGCCTTCGCGTCCTTCGCGCGCGTCAACTGCAGCCGGTACGAGTGCCCGGCATAGGTGTAGCGTCCGGCGCGGCCATCCGGGTGCGGCAGCAGTTCGGCTAGCGTCTGCAGGAAGGGTTGCAGGCCTGCCCCCGTCGCGTCTTGCGTCGCGGTACGGGCTCCCAATTGAAGTGCTTCCCGCGCGTGCGTCACCAGTTCCGCGGAGTGGCCACCGGTGATTGTCGCTGGAGCCAGGAAATGGACGATTTCCGTCTCGGCTCCGGCCTTGGAGACCCTGCCTTCGATGGCGGTGTAGAGTTGCTCCCTCGCAGCGGTGTGCAGCGCCTTGCGCGCCTCTTCCGGGCTCTCTTCCGGCGACGCAGTCATGAGGCCGAAGTAGAGGCATTCGGCGCTCTCCGCGCCCGGACTGCGCGACATTTCCCGGATGAATCCCACGCGATTCAGTCCCGCCGCGTGTTCCGGCAGGGAGTAGCCGCTGAATTCCAGCAGCCGCACCGTGCCGCCGGTTTCGAATTCGCACCAGCGCACGCTGCCGCCGCCCACCCCTTCGCGGCGCAGCACCGGGATCCCCAG
>CAIRBY010000605.1 GCA_903876865.1 uncultured Acidobacteriia bacterium | reverse complement strand
TCTCTTCGTCGTCGGGCTTATCGGGTTTGGGCTGGTGATCATCCCGGGGTGGCCGGGAATGATGCGGTTGGAGAACTGGTCGGCGGCGCGGATTGCCCCACTGGATGCGAAGTTGCGATCGCCGGTGGCAGTGGCCGCCCTGGTGGCGCTGGCACTGGGTGTGGTCGCGCTCCACCCGCTGTTCCGCGGCAATCTGGTCTGGGGCCACGACGCGACGGCGTATCCGCTGCGCATCACAGAGATGGCGAGAGTGCTGAGCGAAGGCCAATTTCCCCCGGTATGGACGCCGGACGTAGCTGCGGGCCACGGCATGCCCCTGCTTGGATTCTCTCCCCCACTGCTCTATTTCGCGGCGATGCCGTTGTACGTGCTGGGTTTCAGTTTGACGAATTGCATCCAATTGACCCTGGTCTGGCTGTGTTTCCTGGGGGCCTACGGAATCTACCGGGCAGCCAAACTGCTGGGAGTGCCGCGGTTTGCGGCACTGGGCGCGGCTATCGCCTGGATCTTCGGGCCGTACTTGTGTCTGGACCTCTTCGTCCGCGCGGCTTTTGCGGAAGCGGCAGCCTTCGCTATGGCGCCGCTGGCGCTGTGGGCGATGCTCGAGTTGCTGGAGAGGCCCAACGCCTGGCGGGTGGCGGCAACAGCGCTGGCAGTGGCTGCGGTGCAATCCTCTCACGCGCCTGCCGCGGTGCTGATGATCCCCTCCCTGCTGCTGCTGATCTTCGTGCGCACGGCTGCGGCGCCGGCAGAGGAGAAACTCAGGGCGCGACGGATTCTGGCAGGCCTTGCCGCGATCCTGTTCGCGTATGCCGTAGCTGCGCCGTTCTGGCTTCCCTCTCTATTCGAATTCAAGTATCTGCATCCGGAACGTCTCGCGCACGGGGTCGAGGCCTGGAAGGATAATTTCATTCAGCCGCTGCAACTGCTGCAATCGCGGCTTACGTTTGGGTACCCGATTTCCGCGTGGGGCGGGGAGATGGCATTCGACTTGGGAATTGTCCAACTGGCAATTGCCGGAGCCGGGCTGTTCTTCTGCTTCCGTTCCCCCAGCCGGATGCGCAAAGTGCTGGGGCTTTCGTTTGGCGTGATTGCGATTGGCGGCGCGCTGATGACCACCCACCTGAGCGCGTCGATCTGGGCCAGTTTCCCCCCGATCCAGAACTTCTACTTTCCGTGGCGCGCACTGCTATTGCCCGGCCTGTTCCTGCCGCTGCTGCTGGCGTTCGGACTGGAGCGGATCGGCCCTAAATGGACGCCCCTCGTGTTGCTGCTGCTGATTGGCCTGAATCTCAGCCGGACCGAACCGAAGGGGTACGTGAAGGTCGAGGACGAGTATTACGGCCGCGAATCGATTGCGAAGGTCGGGCTCAATACGACGACCTATGAGGAGTTCGAGCCGCGATGGGCTGTGGAGCGCCCGCCCTACTACCCGAAGTCCCTGGTGGGGTTGTCGAGCCCGATCGAGATCAAGGAGATCGTGCGCCGGGGCACGGACCAGCAGTATCTGGTAAAGGCCAGAGACAACGCGCTGGTGGAATCGGCGACGTATTACTATCCAGGCTGGCATGTTCTGGTGGATGACAAGCCAGTCGAGGTTTCGATTGTTCCAAACCGGGGGACCATGGATTTTCAGGTGCCGGCCGGCGAGCATCGCGTGGCGCTGGAGTTCGAAGCAACGCCGGTCCGGCGGGCGGCGCTCTCGCTGAGCCTCGCAGGGATACTCCTGCTGGTCGCGGCGATTGTGCGGGAGAGATCGCAGAGAGGTGCTTAGATGATTCTCCATGGCAGAGTCCCGGTGCATTCCCAGCGATCGCTAGCAGGGCTGACAGAGCGTTGCGATGGGAGAGCCCGGCGATGAAGCGGCTGCCTGCGAGCCTGGCCGTCGCGGTCTTTCTGCTGGGAGCGGCCCTGCGCCTGATCAACGCCGGCACCGTCACGGTGCGCTCTCCGGATGAATGGGTCTACACCGCGCAGGCCAAGGCTTTGCTCGACCACAAGATCGAGGGCATCCGCGCGATCTCGGACCGCTACCTCCACGTAGACGCGGAACGGATGTTTCCCCCTCCGACCCGGGTCGGCTTCACGGGGATGATTGCGGGAGTCATGAGTCTGGCCGGGCGGCAGGATCCGGGCGTCGGCGCGCTGCTCTCCTGCGCGGCGTCCATCTTCGCACTGGCCCTGACCATCCGCCTGGGGTGGCGCTTCATCGATCCATGGGCTGGTGTGCTGGCTGGATTGTTCCTGGCGGTGTTCCGGCCGGATCTGGTGATCGCCCGCAGAACCTGGACCGACGCAGTGCTCTGTTGTCTTGGTTTAGGGCTGGTGTACTGCGCCATGGCGATTGGAGCCGGTGCACGACGCGGGGCCATACTGACGCTGGCTGCTTTGGGCAGCTTCGCGCTGCTGGTGAAGGAAGCCGCGGTTTCGTTCTACGGGCTATGCCTCCTGTGGGCTCTGTGGAGCCTGGTGCGGCGGCGGGAATGGCGGGAGGCAGGCTTGCTGGTTGGAGCCTCGGCTGGCGGCGCGATCGCGGTGCTTGGGGTCATGAGTTGGGCGGTCGGGGGATTTGCCAATGTGGTGAATGTGGCGCTCGGCATAGGACCCGCGAATGCAGCCAATCTCTACGCACTGCAATTCCAGACCGGACCGGGATACCAACTCCTGCAGGGATTCTGGATCATGGGGCCGTTACTGATCACGCTGGCTCTGGCGGGAATGGCCGTGGTTCTGGGCCGTCGTGCTGCCGGCTTCCACGAGCCTGCCAGCATTCTCGGTCTGGCGATGTTCACGCTGGTGCTGCTGGCGATTCCGATGATCCTTCCGCACTGGCTCAACCTGCGATACGTCAGCGTGATTTTCGCGCCACTTTGCCTGTTCGCGGCGTGCGCGGTGGTGCAGGTGCTCCGCCTGGCGCATCGTTTGCCGGGGAAGTATGATTTCACCGCCGCGCTGGTTGTGGTGGCGATCATCCTGGCCCAGTCTTCGCTCAGCGAATATCGGACCTTTGAGCGCAGTTGGGTGCAACAGGATCCGGGCGATCTCTCCATCCGCCTCATACTGGAATCGGCGAAATAGGCAGCGGGGCCTCACTCGGCAGAATGCTCGTGGGGGGAGCTACTTTTCCCCTGCCGGATCGAGCTTGCGTCCGAAGACGAAATCCCGTTGGACCACGAAACTGAGCAGAAACAGGGCCGTCTCCGCCGCCAGTTTGGCTGGCACCACCCCGACCG
>CAIRBY010000604.1 GCA_903876865.1 uncultured Acidobacteriia bacterium | reverse complement strand
CCCGTGTCGCTGCCAGACCCGCCCGCATAGGTGGCAAAGGTGAGCACCGGGTCGATCACCAGCGGCAGGGCGTGGTCGTACTCGCCCACTTCGAAGCCCGCCTCGACGCCCGTCAATCGGAACCGCGCCGCCACCTCACGCCGCCCCGCCGCCGTCTCCTGATACGCTACCGGCCGGTGATGCCGCAGGTGATCCACCACCAGTTCGCCATTCTCCAGCGCCACCCTCCGCGCCCCCGGGAACCGCACCCGGATCGCCGCTGCGGAAGCCTGCGCTGCGAGGCGGAAATCATACTCCAGCTTCCCCGCCCCCTGATGAAACACCAAATCGATGCCCGGGTAAATCGCGCGGTACCGCAGCGATTCGTACTGCGCCACGCCGGCCCGCCATTGCCCGCGGTCACGGCCCTCGAAATAACTGGCATGGCCCGTGAGCGCGCCCGGCTCCGGGGAATGCATGCGCCCACCCGGAAACACCATGCGAATCCCGGGTTCGAAACGAGGCCCGGCGGACGTGAACGCTACACCGCGCGCGACAAAAGTATGAGGGGTGGAACCGGATTCAAAACGAAGAGGGGAAGCAGAGAGAAGGAGGGGGAAGAAAACGAGCAGGCTGCGGAGCATCAAACACTAGAGTAACAGGGGGCGGAGCTTGCGTCCCGCCCCCTGCGGGGAAACAACTATTCTTCGGTCGGCTCGTCGTGTTCGCGGCCTTCGCGTTGAGCCTTCAGGCGCTCTTCACGACGCTTCGCGCGGTCGGCGGCGCGCTTCACCAGCTCGCTACCCACCAGTTCGATCATGGCCTGCTCCGCGCCATCGCCCTTACGGGGTCCGAGGCGGACAATGCGGGTATAGCCGCCATTGCGTTGTCCGAAGCGCGTACCCAGCGTATCGAACAGTTTCTTGACGGAATCGGGAGTGCGCAGCACGGCGGCCGCCTGGCGGCGCGCATGCAACGTATCCTGCTTGGCCAGCGTGATCATGTGTTCCACCATCGGACGCACGGCCTTCGCCTTGGTGATCGTGGTAACCACACGCTCGACTTCAATGATGCTGGTGGTGAGATTGCGCAAGAGCGCGTTGCGGCCGCTAGTGGTCCGCTTTAGTTTGTATCCGGCGTACTTGTGTCTCATGCGCTACTCCCCAATCTGATCCTGCGAACCGTCATCCTCGGGGCCGAAGTCCGTCGCTCCACCGGCTTGCGGGGGCGGCGCTACCAGCCGGCCATGCTGATCGATCCGCATGCCCAGCGAGAGGCCCATGTTCGCCAGAATCTCCTTGATTTCGTTCAAAGACTTACGGCCGAAGTTCTTGGTGCGCAACATCTCGGCTTCCGTCTTTTGCACCAGTTCCCCGATGCTCTGGATGTTGGCGTTCTTGAGGCAATTGTAAGAACGAACGCTCAGTTCCAGCTCTTCCACCGAACGGTTCAGGACTTCGTTCATCTTGTCCATTCCGCGTTCGCTGACTTCTTCCGTCGCTTCGGCTACTTCTTCGAAGTTGATGAAGATCGTCATGTGATCCTTCAACAGCTTCGCCGCGTACCCGATGGAATCCTGCGGCGATACCGCGCCGTTGGTCCAGACTTCCAGAGTCAGTTTGTCGTAATCCGTCATCTGACCGAGGCGCGCCGCCTCGACCGAGAAGTTCACCTTGCGCACCGGCGAATGCACCGAATCGATCGGGATGTAGCCGAGTGCCAGGTCTTCATCGAAGTTCTTGTCCGCGCTCACATAACCGCGTCCGCTCTTCAAGCGCATTTCGATCGAAAGCTTGCCGCCTTCGCTCACCGTGGCTACGTGTACGTCGCGATCCAGCACTTCCACATCGGCGTCGGTTTCGATCTGCCCGCTGCGAACGTCGCCGGAATGATCCACTGTAAGGCGTACGGTTTTGATGCCGTCACCCATGATCTTGAAGGGGATCTGCTTCAGGTTGAGAATGATATCGGTGGCGTCTTCGACCACGCCGGGAATCGGGCTGAATTCGTGCTCGACGCCCTCGATGCGAACCGCGGTGATGGCCGCGCCTTCAATCGAACTCAACAACACGCGGCGCAAGCTGTTGCCGATCGTGGTGCCGAATCCGCGCTGAAAAGGCTGGGCCGTAAACATACCATACCGTTCCGTAAGGGTCTCGGTATTGGCGACCAAACGTTTGGGTTTCTGAAAGCCCTTGAACATAAAATCCTCGCTTGAGCCTCGTTTTCAGAGGCTCCTTCAAGCCTGCGCACCGTCTCCAGTGCGCATTCAAGCACGAGCCCCGTCTCCGGGGCTCTACCAAGTCCGCTTACTTCGAGTACAACTCGACGATGAGCTGCTCGTTCAATTGGATCTGCACCAAGTCTTCCCGCTTGGGCAGACTCTGCACGCGACCCGTCAAACCTTCCCGGTCCACTTCAATCCAGTTCGGAGCCGGAGAGTGGGCTGTGGCGTCACGGGCGGCCAGGATGGTGCCATTGCTCTTGCTGCTTTCGCGAACCGAAATCACGTCGCCGACTTTCACGAGGGCGGAGGGGATGTTGCACTTGCGGCCGTTCAGATTGATGTGACCGTGGTTCACAACCTGCCGCGCCTGGGCGCGGCTGGTGCCGAAACCCATCCGGTAAATCACGCTGTCCAGTCGGCGTTCCAGATTCTGCATCAGGTTTTCGCCGGTGATGCCCTTCTGCAACGCGGCCTTTTCGAAGGTGCTGCGGAACTGGCGTTCCAGCACGCCGTATACGCGGCGAACCTTCTGCTTCTCGCGCAACTGCAGGCCATAGCCTACAATCTTTTTCGCGCGATCCTTGCCGTGCTGTCCGGGAATGAAATTGCGCTTTTCGATCGCGCACTTCTCGCTGTGGCAGCGCTCGCCTTTGAGATAAAGCTTCATGCCCTCACGCCGGCATTGCCGGCAGACCGGGCCTATATATCTTGCCAAGTTACTTCTCCTTACCTTTTTCTATTCAGGTGCGGTTTACAGCCGTGGCAGGCTTTCATCCCGCTTCAACTACTAAGGCGGAGCCGGAGGCCCCGCCCGTTTCTCAAACTCTGCGCTTCTTCGGAGGACGGCATCCGTTGTGCGGGATGGGCGTCACATCTTTGATTGCGCGAACTTCAATGCCAGCCGTAGCCAATGCGCGAACTGCCGATTCCCGACCCGACCCCGGACCCGAAACCCGCACTTCCACCACCCGCAACCCGCTCTCCGTGGCCTTGTTGGCCGCGGTCATGGCCGCCTGCTGAGCTGCGAAGGGAGTGCCCTTGCGCGACCCGCGGAAGCCCAGCGAACCCGCACTCGACCAGGAAATCGTGTTGCCTTCCTGATCGCTGATGGTGACGATGGTGTTATTGAACGTAGCCTGGACATGCACGAGCCCGGAATGGACGACGCGCTTTTCCTTCTTCTTGAAGCTCTTCTTCTTGCCTGCTTTAACTGGTGCTTTCGCCATACAATCCTATGTCTTGCCAGTGGCTTTCTTCTTGTTCGCAACCGTGCCGCGACGCGGACCCTTACGGGTACGGGCGTTGGTGTGAGTGCGCTGGCCCCGTACCGGCAGGCTGCGGCGATGCCGCAATCCACGGTAAGAGCCCATCTCGATGTGCCGCTTGATGTTCATCGAGATCTCTTTGCGCAGATCGCCTTCCACTGCGCCTTCTTCTTCCAGAATCGTACGAATATGGTTGACTTCGTCTTCCGTCAAATCACGGATCTTCTTGTTGAAGTCAATCCCACACCGGTAAAGCAGAGACTTCGAACGGGTACGGCCGATACCGTAGATGTAGGTAAGCCCGATCTCGGCTCTCTTTCCTGGCGGTAAATCCACACCGGCTAAACGTGCCATAGTCTTCTCTCGTTATCCCTGTCTCTGTTTATGTTTCGGGTTGACGCAGATGACCCGCACCACGCCTTCGCGATGGATCACCTTGCATTTGTCGCAAATCTTCTTAACGGACGCTCGAACTTTCATAAGTCTCTCTCACCGGGCGGCTACAGCCTACCCATGCAGTTTCCGAACAATTCTGCCACGCGTTGGATCATGGGGGCTTAACTCCACCTCGACCCGGTCGCCCGGAACCAACCGGACGAAATTTCGTCTCACCGCTCCTACCAGATGGGCCAGCACCTTCTGCTGCCCTTCCAGCACAACCAGATAGATTGCGCTCGGCCGCTCTTCGATTACCGTTGCCGGAACCGTTACGGTCTGGTCAGCACCCACGGTCCGTTCTCCGTCACCGCGATGCAATGCTCAAAGTGGGCCGAATTCGAACCATCCTTGGTTACGGCCGTCCACTTATCCCTTAAAACCCTGGCTTCCGCCTTGCCGGCATTGACCATGGGTTCCACAGCCAAAACCATGCCTTCCTTCAGCCGCGGATTCTCGTTCTTCCGGTCCACGTAATTCGGAACCTGGGGTTCTTCGTGCAGTTGCGTGCCGATACCGTGGCCCACATATTCCCGCACAATCGAAAATCCGTTCCCTCTGACGTGCTTCTCTACTGTACTACACACGTCAAACAGGCGGTTGCCCGGTCGTACCTGCTCGATGGCGAGTTCCAGGGATTCCTGCGTCACCTGGAGGAGTTTCTTCGTCTCCTCGCTTACCTCGCCAATCGGCACCGTGATCGCCGAATCGCCGTAATATCCGTCCAGCTTCACTCCGGTGTCGATGGAAACAATATCGCCCTTTTTTAGGATCCGTTTCACATTCGGCATTCCGTGGACGATCTCATCGTTCACCGAAGTGCACAACACAAATTTGAAGGCCTCACCGGCCGCCGGCACGTAATACCCCTTGAAAGCAGGTTTCGCCCCGGCATCGGCGATCATCTTCTCGGCGGCGATTTCCAGGTCCATCGTGCTGACCCCTTCCACCGCCATCTCTTTCATCTTTTGCAGGACTTCCCAAACCAGAAGTCCACTACGCCGCATCTTCTGCAGTTCCGCGGCGGTTTTGCGAACGATCACGCTAACTCCATGGCCTGGCGAACCTTCTGGAACACCGTCTCCGGCGGATCGTAACTCGCATCCACCTCAATCACAGGGTGGCCCGATTCCCGGTAATATTCCAGCACCGGCCGGGTCTGCCGTTCATACGCATCCAGACGTCCGCGAATGACGACCTCTTTATCATCGTCCCGAATCACCAGAACCTCTCCATCCAGATCGCACACACCATCCACCTTCGGCGGATGGGAAGCGACGTTGTACAGAGTCCCGCAGGTGGGGCACTGACGGCGTCCGGTCAAACGGGCAATAATAATATTGTAATCCACCGCGAGGTGGATCACCACCTCGTCGATCCGCCGGGCCTCCAACCAGGCCGCCAGGTGGCCGGCCTGATCCAGAGTCCGCGGATATCCATCCAAAATAAAACCGTCGATGGCGTCGGCGTCGCTCAACCGCTGCTCCACCATCTCGTTCACCAGCGAATCGGAAACCAACGCTCCCGATTGCATGGTGGCCACCATCCCCGTCCCCGCTTCCGAACCGGATTTAATCCGCCAGCGGAGCATATCTCCCGTGGAGATGTGCGGAACACCCAGGCATTGGGTCAACATCCGAGCCTGCGTGCCCTTTCCGGAACCCGGCGAACCAAACAGTACGATGGCCTTCACAAAGAGACCGAACTAACCGCGCCGTCCACGAATACGGCCCGATCGCGGCGTGAACCCTTCATAATGCCGCATGATCAGTTGTGCCTCGATCTGATTGATCGTATCCATGGCCACGCCGACGACAATCAACAGAGATGTGCCGCCAAAGTAGAAATTCACACCCAAGCCTTCCAACAGTACCCGCGGCGCCACCCGGTCAATCCAGTTGCCGATCAGGGGCAGGGTCTGCAGCTTGATTCCCGAGATCATGATGTCCGGGATCAGGCACAGAATCGAAAGGTACAAACCACCCACCACCGTAATCTTGGTGAGGATGTTGTTCATGTAATCGGCCGTGTTCCGGCCGGGGCGGATGCCCGGGATGAAGCCGCCATACTTACGCATGTTGTCGGCTGCCTCGTTCGGGTTGAAGATAATCGAAACGTAGAAAAAACAGAAGAAGATGATGCCGGCCACGAAGAGCACGTAGTACAACGGCATGCCGTGCTGAATCGTCTTCAGCGTCGCGGTGAGCCAGCCTACGTTCTTCACCCAGGGGAACTGCGCCACCGTCTGCGGGAAAGCCAGAATCGAAGAAGCGAAGATCACCGGGATCACGCCGCCCGCATTTACCTTGAGCGGCATATGCGTCGACTGTCCGCCCATCACGCGCCGTCCCACCACGCGCTTGGCGTACTGTACAGGGATGCGGCGTTCGCCACGTTCCACCAGGACGATGAAGGCGACTACCGCGATCATCATCGCGATCAGTACGATCAGCGTGATTGCGCCCCAATCGTGCAGCGTGAAGACATGCTGATAGATGTTGGCGATGGCATTCGGCAGGCCGACCACGATGCCGGTGAAGATGATCAGCGACATTCCGTTGCCGATCCCGCGCTCGCTGATCTGCTCGCCCAGCCACATGATGAAGGCCGTGCCGGTGGTCAGGGAGATGATCGTCAGGAACACAAAGCCGGCGCCGGGATTGATCACGATGCCCTGCTGCATGCCCATCAGGCCCTGCGCGATTCCGAACGACTGTAACACCGAGAGGATGATCGTCAGGTAGCGGGTCCACTGCGTGATCTTCCGCCGCCCGAGTTCGCCTTCCTTAGACAGTTTCTCCAGGGTCGGAACCACCACGGTCAACAACTGCAGGATGATCGAAGCCGTAATGTACGGCATGATCCCCAACGCAAAAATCGTCAGGCGCTTGATGTTGCCGCCCGCGAACAGATCGAAGAAACCGAAGATCGATCCGGCGTTGGAATTGAAGAACTCTTCCCAGCGGGTGATGTTGATGACCGGCGTCGGGATATGCCCGCCCAGACGGTATACCGCCAGCAGGCCGAGCGCGAACAGCAGCCGCTTGCGGAGGTCCGGTACCCGGAATATGTTCGCGAACGCTTCAAATAGCTTGTTCATGGTACCCTTCGATTGCCAACGCTATTCGCCTTCTTTTTTTGCGGCGCCAAGCACAACCACAGTCCCGCCCAGCTGCTGGATCTTCTCCGCCGCCGACTTGGAAAAATGGTGCGCTTCCACCGTGATCTTGCGGGTCAGTACGCCCGTGCCCAGGACCTTCAATCCGTCCTGCAGCTTGTGGATCACGCCGGCAGCCAGCAGGCTGTCCACCGTAAAGGTGTCGCCTTCCATCTCCTCCAGGCGGCCCAGGTTCACCAAGGCGAAATGCTTCTTGAAAATGTTGGTAAATCCACGCTTCGGCAGACGGCGGTGAAGCGGCATCTGGCCGCCTTCGAAGCCGCGCTTCTGGCTGAATCCGGTACCCGCGCGCTGGCCCTTCTGGCCGCGCGACGAGGTCTTTCCGTGACCCGAGCCCATACCGCGGCCGACCCGCTTACGGGGCTTCGTCTGTCCTGCGGGAGGTTTTAATCCGCTGAGATTCATTGTCTCTATCTCCTTATTCCACGACTTCCAGCAGATGCGGAACTTTCTTGACCATCCCGCGGAATACCGGCGTGTCCGGACGCTCCACAATCTGGTTCAGCTTGCGCAGCCCCAGACCCTTCACAACTCGCTTCTGCTTGTCGGGCGTGCAGATCGGGCTGCGGACGAGTTTAATTTTGATCGTGCCTTCCATGAGAGCTTGTCCTTATTACAGCTTGTCCACTGATTACAGTTTGTCGATGCTCACGCCGCGCATCTCCGCCACGACGTTCTTATCGCGCAACATTTCCAGCGCCACGATCGTCGCCTTCACCACGTTGTGCGGATTGCGGCGGCCGATCGATTTGGTCAGCACGTTCGGGACTCCGCATGCCGTCAACACCGCGCGTACGGCGCCGCCGGCGATCACGCCGGTTCCGGCCTTAGCCGGCTTCAACAATACGTGGCTGGCCGCGAACACGCCCAGCACCTGGTGCGGGATGGTGGTCTCGAGCACGTGGATCTTGCGCAGGCCCTTCTTCGCCGCTTCGATCCCCTTGCGGATCGCCGACGGCACTTCCTTCGCCTTGCCCACGCCGTAACCAACTACCTTCGCCTGCGGATCGCCGATCACTACCAGCGCCGAGAAGCTCAGGTTCTTACCACCCTTAACTACTTTCGTGACGCGGTTGATCGCCACTACCTGTTCTTTCAGGTTCAGCGTCGCCGGATCGATGCGTTTCACTGTCGTCGCCATGAATTAAAACTCCAGTCCCGCTTCGCGCGCGGCATCCGCGAGCGCCTTCACGCGCCCGTGATACTGATAGCCGCCGCGGTCGAAGACCACGCTCTTGATGCCCTTTTCCTTGGCACGTTCCGCCACCAGCTTGCCGATGGCCTTAGCCGCCGCCACGTTGCCGCCATTGGTCTTGGAACCCTTGTCCAGGCTCGAAGCCGAAACAATGGTTTGACCCTGCGCGTCATCGATGACCTGCGCGTAGATATGCGCCACGCTGCGGAATACCGCCAGGCGCGGACGCGCCGTGGTGCCCGCCAGCTTGCGGCGAATACGCTTGTGAATCCGATTGCGAATCTCTTGCTTATCGATCTTACGAATCATTTGCCACCCGCCCCGGTCTTGCCGACCTTCTTGCGCAGCGCCTCACCCGTATACCGGATACCCTTGTTCTTGTACGGATCCGGCTTACGCAGCGCCCGGATATTTGCCGCCACCTGTCCCAACAACTGCCGGTCATGGCCGCTCAGCACCAGGTGCGTTTGCTTGTCGATCTTTAAATCGACGCCTTCCGGCAGCAGGACTTCAATCGGGTGAGAGTAGCCCAAAGTGAAAATGGCGACCTTCCCCTTGATATCGGCGCGGTAGCCGATACCTACGATGTCCAGTTCCCGAACGAAGCCAGTGCTCACACCTTGCACCGCATTCGCCGCCAGGGCCCGGGTCAGTCCGTGCAGCGCGGCGTGTTCATCGCCCGATCGCTTCACTTCCAGAACGCCGGCCGTTTGTTCAAACGTGATGCCCTCAGGTATCGGCACCAGCAGTTTGCCCTTCGGGCCCGTGACTTCCAATTGCTCGCCGACCGTGATCTTCACGCCGCTCGGCAGCGGGATCGGCTTCTTACCAATTCTCGACATATCGTTTCACTCTTCTGAACGCTCACCGCTCGCCCCGATTTGTACTTCGCCAGGGAATCCGGCGCCACTTTTGCGCCCGCCTTCCCCGCCCGGGGGGTTAATTTACGAGACTTACCAAACCCGACAGAGAATTTCGCCGCCCAAGTGCTCTTTGTGTGCGTCGCGACCGGTCATCACGCCCTTTGGCGTGGTCAGAATGTTGATTCCGAGCCCACCCAAAACGCGCGGGATGTCCGTCTGGCCGACATACACCCGGCAGCCGGGACGCGATACGCGTTCGATTGCCGAGATCACCGGAGAGTTGTTTCCGCCGTATTTCAGATAAATCTTGATTGTCTTCTTCGCGCCTTCTTCCGCCACCTTGAAGTTGGTAATGTAACCCTCCTCCTTCAAGATGCGCGCGATTTCCGCTTTTAGCTTGGAGGCCGGCACGTCCACCTTCGGATGGCGGGCCTGAATCGCGTTGCGAACGCGAGTCAGCATGTCGGCAATTGGATCGCTCGTCATAGTTCTCCTACTTCACTTCCTACCAGCTAGCCTTGGTTACGCCCGGAATCTCGCCATTCAAAGCGAGTTGGCGGAAGCACAGGCGGCAAATTCCGAACTTGCGCAGAAATGCCCGGGGACGTCCACAGCGCCAGCAACGGTTCCGGTGGCGGCACTGCAGTTTGGGAGTCTTAGCCTTCTGGGCAACTGCCAGTTTGACATCTTTCGCAATTTTTGCGGTTGTGGCCATGTCTTGAATCCTTTTCCTTACGCTTGCCGGAACGGCATGCCCATCTGCTTTAACAGGGCCAGACCTTCCGCGTCCGTGCGCGCCGTGGTGGTGATGCAGATGTTCATCCCCTTGGTCTTGTCCACCTTGGCGTAATCGATTTCCGGGAAGATCAACTGATCCTTGATCCCCAGGGTGAAATTGCCGCGTCCGTCGAAACTCTTGCTGCTCACGCCGCGGAAATCGCGGACGCGAGGCAGAGCCACGTTCACCAGGCGGTCAAAGAATTCAAACATCCGGTCTCCGCGCAACGTCACCGCGCAGCCGATTGCCTGGCCTTCCCGCAACTTGAATTGCGCAATCGATTTGGTGGCCTTCGTGATCACCGGCTTTTGACCCGCGATCTGCCCCAATTCGTTTACCGCGCCATCCATCAACTTGGCGTTCTGGGTAGCTTCCCCCATACCGATATTGATCGAGATCTTATCGATCTTCGGCACTGCCATCACGTTCTTGTAGCTGAACTCTTTGGTCAGAGCTGGAACCACGGTCTTCAGATACTTCTCTCTCAAACGTGCTGCCATTGGATCCTCACTTCCTGTCGAGCGTCTGTCCGCATTTGCGGCAAACGCGCGTGCGGCGCGTCTTACCACCAGCGATGTTGTCAATATGATGCGCCACGCGCACCGCTTTGTGGCAGTTCGGACACACCACCATCACGTTCGACACCTGAATCGCGCTCTCGCGCTCCGCGATGCCGCCCTTGATCTGCTTGCCCGGGTTCGGCTTCGTGTGACGTTTGATCATCGACACGTGCTCCACCAGGACCCTGCCCGCCTCTCGGTCCACCGAGAGAACGCGGCCTTCCTTACCCTTGTCACGGCCGGTGATTACCTTTACCGTGTCTTCCTTTTTCAGGTCGATCCGAACCGGTTCGGCCAGCTTTCTTTTTGCGATTGCCATCAGATTACCTCGGGCGCCAGCGATACGATCTTCATGAACTTCTTATCGCGCAGTTCCCTCGCCACCGGGCCGAACACGCGCGTGCCTACCGGCTCGCCCACATCGTTGATTAGTACCGCCGCGTTGGTATCGAAACGAATGTACGTTCCGTCCTTACGCCGCGTCTCCTTGCGCATGCGGACGATCACGCAGCGCACCACTTTCCCTTTTTTGATCGCCGAATCGGGAGCAGCTTCTTTCACGGCGGCGGTGACCACGTCACCCAGTCCGGCGCGAAGTCCGAGGTCGCCGCCGCGCGGCAGGATGCAGCTCAGCCTGCGTGCGCCGCTGTTATCGGCCACCTCGAGAATCGTACGCATTCCAATCATAGTTGTCTCCGCAAGTAGGCTGGCTTATGCCTGCCCGGCCGGGGCCCTAGCCCCACCTTAGATCTTTACGTCCAGTTCCTTGGGCTGCGCGCCCACCTGCGGCGCACGCCGCACAATTTCCACCAGCTGCCACCGCTTCAACTTGCTCAACGGCCGGCACTCGATGATGCGAACCACATCACCCAGATTCGCGGTCTCTTCCGCGTCATGCGCGTAGAACTTCTTGCGCTTGCCGATGATGCGCTTGTACAGAGGGTGCGGCACCCGGCGGCTCACTTCCACTACGATGGTCTTCTCCATCTTCGTGGAAACGACTGCGCCGATTTTTTCGTTCTTCAGTGCCGTCTTTACTGCGGTCTTGGCTTCGGTATCGGCCATATTACTTCTTCCCCCCTGCCAGTTCCCGCTCGCGCAGGATGGTGTAGATCCGGGCCCGGTCCGTCTTCATCTGACGAACCTTCTTCAGACCTTCCATCTGGCCCATCGACATCTGAAAATGAAGACGAAACATCTGCTCGTCCATTTCCTTCAACTGCTGATTTAATTCGCCTGCGTCCAGGTCACGAATCTTTTGCGCCTTCATATTCCTTTACTCCGCGTCTTCCCGGCCCAGGAATTTGGTCCGAATCGGCAGCTTGTGGGCCGCCAGCCGCATTGCAGCCTGCGCCGTCGCCCGGTCTACCCCTTCCATCTCGAAGAGGATCTTCCCGGGACGGATCACTGCTACCCACTCTTCCGGTGCGCCTTTACCTTTACCCATGCGGGTTTCAGCCGGCTTCTTGGTGATCGGCTTGTCCGGGAACAAACGAATCCACACTTTGCCGCCGCGCTTGATCGAACGCGTCATGGCAATACGGGCAGCTTCAATCTGACGCGACGTGATCCACGCGCACTCCAGCGCCTTTAACCCGAATTCGCCGAAAGAAATCGACGATCCGCGCCAGGCTTTGCCGGTCATGCGGCCGCGCTGCTGCTTCCTGTATTTGACCTTCTTTGGCATCATCATAGCGGTATGCCCTCAGTTCCTTATTGGTTCTCACCGGACGGGGTCGCACTCGGAGGTGCTTCGCCCGCGGCGGTTTCGCCCGGCGCTTCCGGCGTCACGTCTGCCGGCTTCGTCTCGGGTTCCTGAATTGTCTCTCCGCGCGCTTCCTGCTTCCAGGAAGGCTGCTGCGGCGCCATCAGCGGCGGTAGAATCGGCGCCACCGGACGCGCTGCCGGACGCGGCAGATCGCTCGGCGGGGTCTGGACCGCCGGCCCCGTCGCTTCCGTCACAGGCGCTGCCGCCTGAACCGGAGGACGATCGCCACGGTCGCCGCCCCGATACGGACGGTCGCCACCACGGCTGTCTCCACCACGGCTGTCTCCACCACGATTGTCGCCACCACGGTTGTCGCGGTCACGGCGGTCACGCCGGTCGCCACGGTCCCGCAGGTCGCGACGCGGTTCCGGATCCGGCAACAGGTTGCGACGCTTGGTGAGATCCAGGATCTCGCCCTTGTACAACCATGCCTTGATCCCGATCACGCCGTATGTCGTATGCGCCTCGGCGAAGCCGTAATCGATATCCGCGCGCAGGGTGTGCAACGGCAGTTGGCCTTGCAGATACCATTCGCTGCGGGCGATTTCCGCCCCGTTCAGGCGACCGCTGACGCGGACCTTGATTCCCTTGCAGCCGAAGCGGAGGGCGGAATCGACAGCCTTGCGCATCGCGCGCCGGAAAGCGACTCGCTTTTCCAGCTGCAGCGCGATCGATTCGGCTACCAACTGCGCATCCAGCTCGGGCTTGTGCACTTCCTGAATGTCGATGAAGACTTCCCGCTTCGTCTTCTTCGCCATGTCCTGCTTGAGCTTTTCGATCTCGGCGCCCTTGCGCCCGATGATGATGCCCGGACGCGAGGTGCGGATCGTAACCCGCAGCTTGTTGCCCGGACGATCCACTTCGATCGAGCTCACGCCCGCGCTCTTCAAGCGATCGCGCAGGGCAGCCTTCAATTCAAGATCTTCCTGGAGCAGCTTCGCATAGCCCTGTTTGGCGAACCAGCGGGAGCGCCACGGCTTGTTGAAGCCAGCCGGAATCCGTACGGATGAACTTTCTGTCCCATCTATGCTTCTTTCTCCGTCACCTTGATGACGATATGTGCCAAACGGCGCTGATACCGGTAGGCGCGACCCATCGGAGCCGGGCGAACACGCTTCATCCGCGGCCCTTCATTGACGTACGCTTCGCTCACAAACAGCTGATCGACATCGACGTCTTCATTACGGTTGGTGGCGTTGGCGATGGCGCTTTGCAGCACCTTCTCCACCGTCGGAGCAATCCGCTTATTGGTGGTGCGCAGCGTGGTGAGCGCAGCCCCCGCCTTCTGGCCGCGGATCAAGTCCACTACCAGCCGCGCTTTCTGCGGCGAGATTCGGATATATCGTGCTTCCGCTTTTACTTGCATCGCATTTCCTCTATACCGGTCCCAGGTTTCATACGTCTGCCTAGGACGGCTTCGAACTCTTCTCCGTAGCCGCTTTCACCGAGTGTCCCTTGAAGGTGCGGGTCGGCGAGAACTCGCCCAGCTTGTGCCCCACCATATTCTCGGTGACATACACCGGGATGAATTTCTTTCCGTTGTGTACCGCAACCGTGTGGCCCACGAATTCCGGAAGAATCGTCGAGCGGCGCGACCACGTGCGCACCACCTTCTTCTCGTTGGCGGCCGCCAGCACTGCCAGCTTGGCCTCCAGGTGAGTATCGGTAAACGGTCCCTTTTTTACGCTTCTGCCCATTCCCTTACCTCTTCTTGTGCCTTACCGCTTCTTACTCTTGCGGTTGACGATCCACTTATCGGTGCGCTTGTTATTGCGCGTCTTGAAGCCGCGCGTGGGTTGACCCCACGGGGTCACCGGGTGACGGCCGCCCGAGGTCTTGCCCTCGCCACCGCCGTGCGGGTGATCCACCGGGTTCATGGAAACGCCGCGATTGTGAGGCGTCTTACCCATCCAGCGCTTACGGCCCGCTTTACCCAGCGAGACGTTCTCATGATCGACGTTGCCCACCTGGCCAACCGTCGCCATGCAATCCACCGGAACCTTGCGGATTTCCGCCGAAGGCATCTTCAGCAGAGCCAGGCCGCCTTCGCGGCTGATCAGCTGCGCCTGGGCGCCGGCCGAGCGCGCCATCTGGCCGCCCTTTCCGGGCTTCAGCTCGATGTTGTGGACAATCGTACCGGCCGGAATGTTCTTCAGCGGGAGCGCGTTGCCGATCAGAATGTCGGCCGTGGGGCCGCTCATGATCTTCATGCCCACCTTCAGCCCGTCGGGCTGCAGGATGTAGCGCTTTTCGCCGTCCGCGTAGTTCAGCAGGGCAATGCGGCTGGAGCGGTTCGGATCGTACTCGATCGCCGCCACCACCGCCGGAATGCCGTACTTGTCACGCTTGAAATCGATGACGCGGTAAGCCTTCTTCGCACCGCCGCCGATGAAGCGGCTGGTGACGCGGCCCGTGCTGTTCCGACCGCCGGTCCGCTTCTTCGATTCCACCAGCGACTTTTCGGGAGTCTGCTTGGTGATATCTTCGCGGGAAACTACCGTCTGGAAGCGCCGCGTGGGGGTTGTAGGTCTATAACTCTTAATAGGCATGGTCGGTTCCCCTTAAATCTCCGCGAAGTCGGGGACTTTCTCCCCAGCCTTGAGCTTCACGTAGGCTTTCTTCCAATCCGAGCGATAGCCGGAAAAACGTCCCCGGCGCCGCAGTTTGCCTTCAAAGGTCGCCGTGCGTACTTCGTCGACTTTCACTTTGAAGAGCTTCTCCACCGCCGCCTTCACCTGCGTCTTGTTGGCTTCCGCGGAAACCTCGAAGCACAGCGTGCGTTCGGTGTCTTTCTTGGTGACGCCCTTCTCCGTTACGAGCGGGCGCTTGATGACTTGATAGAGGGTCATTTTGCGAGTGCCTCCGAGAACTTGCGGGCAGCGGCTTCGCTCAGCATGATGCTCTTGTGTCCCAGCAGATGATACGGGTTCACTTCGCGCGTCGCCAGCAGGGTCACGCCCTTGAGATTGCGAACGCCCAACTCCAGATTCCGGTTGTCGTCGTTATCCACCACCAGAACCGTGCGACCGGCTTCCAGCTTCGAAAGCACCTGCATCGCATTCTTGGTTTTGTTGTCCGCGAAATTGAATGCCTGCACGATCTTCAGTTCGCCGTCGCGCAACTTGGCGGAGAGCGCGGAACGCAACGCACCCACCAGCATCTTCTTCTGCAGTTTGTAGCCGTAATCGCGCGGCTGCGGTCCGTGGACCGTACCGCCATGGCGCCAGATCGGCGAACGCACCGAACCCACACGCGCACGGCCCGTACCCTTCTGTTTCCAGAGTTTCTTGCCCGAACCCGCTACGTCCCGCCGCGTCTTGGTGGCGTGCGTTCCCGCGCGATTGCTCGCCTGGAACTGACGTACCGCTTCGTACAACAGCGCTTCGTTGACCGGGGCGCCGAATACATCGTCAGCCAATTCTACCGAGCTGACTACCTGATTATTGAGATCCACTACTTCGACTGTCGGCATGGCTGTTACCTCTTCGACCTCCGTACCAGCACGTATCCGCCATTCGGTCCCGGAACCGCGCCCTTCACCACCAGCACGTTGTCCTCGGTATCGACTTCGATTACTTCCAGATTGCGAACCGTTACCTGAGCGTTGCCCATGTGGCCGCCCATCCGCATACCCGGCACAACGCGCGACGGGAAGCTGGATGCGCCAATCGAACCGGGCGCGCGGTGGAACATCGATCCGTGGCTGCCTTCGCCGCCGCGGAAGTGATGACGTTTGACCACGCCGGCAAATCCCTTGCCTTTGCTGACGCCGATCACGTCGACCTTGTCCTTGGGTTTGAACTGATCCACCAGCACTTTGTCGCCGGTCTTCAGATCGTCGTCCCCAGGGCCAAGGTGAAATTCGCGCATAAACTTCGCGCCATCCACGCCCGCTTTCTTTAAACGGCCGGCGGTGGGTTTGTTGATTCGCTGCGGCTTCACAAACTCCACTAAGCCGAGCTGCACCGCATCGTAGCCGTCTGTGGTCGGCGTCTTGCGCTGCACCACCATGCACGGGCCAGCCTTCAGCAGCGTCACCGGCACTACCTGCCCATCCGGCCGGAACAGCTGCGTCATTCCGATCTTTTTGCCAAGGATTCCTGGACTCATGTCAACTTCCTTAAGGGCACAGCTCGCTCGTTAGCGGCCGTCGGCCCCAGAATTTCTCAATTACTTTCCGAACGCTTTGATTTCCACATCCACACCAGCCGGCAGGTCGAGCTTCATCAGCGCGTCCACCGTCTGTTGGGTCGGTTCCAGGATGTCGAGCAATCGCTTGTGCGTGCGGATCTCAAACTGTTCCCGCGACTTCTTGTCCACATGCGGCGACCGCAGAACGGTCGTGATGCTGCGTGACGTGGGCAGAGGAATCGGACCGGCGACTGTTGCGCCGGTCCGCTTCGCGGTATCCACGATTTCCGTCGTCGACTGATCCAGAATACGGTGATCGTATGCCTTCAGACGGATTCGAATACGTTCTCTCAGAGCCATTGATTTTCCTACTTACGACGTGCCTACTTAAGAATTTCGGTTACAGTTCCCGCGCCCACGGTGCGGCCGCCTTCACGAATCGCGAAGCGCAACCCCTTGTCCATGGCCACCGGAGTGATCAATTCCACTTCCAGGCTGACGTTGTCGCCGGGCATCACCATCTCGGTGCCTTCCGGTAACTGCGCCACACCCGTCACGTCCGTCGTGCGGAAGTAGAACTGCGGACGATATCCCTTGAAGAACGGTGTGTGACGTCCGCCTTCTTCCTTGCTCAGCACGTAGACTTCGCCCTTGAACTTCGTGTGCGGCGTGATCGAACCCGGCTTCGCTACCACCTGGCCGCGTTCCACCATGTCTTTTTCCACACCGCGGAGCAGCAGGCCCACGTTGTCTCCGGCGCGTCCTTCATCCAACAACTTCTTGAACATTTCCACGCCCGTGACCACCGTCTGCCGCGTATCCCGGAAGCCGACGATTTCCATTGCCTCGCCAACCTTGCAGATCCCGCGCTCGATGCGTCCCGTGACCACCGTCCCGCGTCCCTGAATCGAGAAGATGTCCTCGATCGGCATGATGAACGGCTTGTCCACTACGCGTTCCGGCATCGGAATGTAGTTGTCCACCGCTTCCATCAGATCTTCCACCGTCTTTTCCCACTGCGGCTCGCCGTTCAGCGCGCCCAGGGCCGAAACCCGCACTACCGGCAGATCGTCGCCCGGGAACTGGTACATATTCAGCAGTTCGCGGACTTCCATCTCCACCAGATCCAGCAGCTCCGGATCGTCCACCATATCGACCTTGTTCATGGCCACTACGATGTACGGTACGCCTACCTGACGGGCAAGCAGAATGTGCTCGCGCGTTTGCGGCATCGGTCCGTCCGTCGCCGCCACCACCACGATCGCGCCATCCATCTGCGCGGCGCCGGTGATCATGTTCTTGATGTAATCGGCGTGACCCGGGCAATCTACGTGCGCGTAGTGACGCTTCGCGGTCTCGTACTCCACGTGCGCCACCGCGATCGTGATACCGCGTGCTTTTTCTTCCGGCGCGTTATCGATCGAATCGAAGCTCCGGAACTTGTTCTTCGGATTGTGCTTGGCCAGCACTTTCGTGATCGCCGCGGTCAGGGT